>CALCPB010000991.1 GCA_937897665.1 uncultured Halomicronema sp.
CGTCATCAGGTGATCCCATTACCCCATCCGCACCCGCCATCACCCCGAATTGAGCAGCTCAGTCCCCTGGGCATCCCAAAGAGCACGATCCACCCCGATGAGTTGATGATGTCCCGCCTCAGGGGAAACGACGAGTTGTTTCGGTGCGGTGATATTGGCAAACAGCTCGTTAATTTCAGCCACCGTAGTCCACTTATCTTGCTCGCCATGAATCAGCAGCGTAGGGCAGTTGATCGCCGGGGCAAAGTGGATCGGGTTATGCCGAAACCCGTTAACCCTATGTTGCACGCTGCCCCAAAACACCAACAGCTCCGCCGTCGGAAACGCGGGCAAGCCGTGATACCGCAGACGGCTTCTCACCGCATTGAGAAAGTGCACAAAGGGCAATTCTAAAATGACGGCATCGGGCGTAATGTCCTCCTGAGCGATCGCCCGCATGATAGCCACGCTGCCCATCGACACGCCGTAGAGAATCGTCGGTGTCGGCAGATCTAACTCCGCCGCATACTGCAGCGATCGCACCACATCTTGCGCTTCCTTCATGCCAATAGTGATGGTGTTACCGCTGGAGCCGCCCACCCCCTGAAAATCCACCAGCAGACAGTCATAACCCAGAGCCGTAAACGTCTGTGCGGGACTGATGAGTTGGCTGCCCTTCGTACCCAAATTACCGGGAAACAGAACGACGGTGCCCCGAGGGTTAGCAGTCGGCGTCGGCACGAACCAAGCTTCTAGAAACCCATCGCCCTGAAGGGGAATTTGGCGGGTGGCATAGTCTAAGCCGCGATCGCTGGGCAAGGTCGTCGATACGGGCTTGGCCACTCCCAGACCCACCTGGCCCGGCGATCGCACATGGGTCATGTGATAAGTCATCAAGTAAGTCGGCACATTCATAACGATCAACAGCGCCACCAAGCTGCTCCAGAGCCAGCGATGCGATCGTTTGTGAATCGGGGCGATGGAATCAGAGGACGGCACCCGTCCTTGCCAGAGCCGCACGCCCCCGGCTCCGAGGTAACAGAGCAAGCAGCCAAAGAGCTAGAAAGCACCCACAGGCTTGAGCGGAAGCCGCCTAATATTGTAGATGCCGAAGCTATGCAGCGCAGCCACGACCAAGGCCAGCCCGACTAACAGTAAAAGGGCCAGCGTCCCCGTTCGAACTAAAGACCGACGTAGAGTATTCATGGCTCAAGCCGTAGGAAATTAAGTTTGCCAAGTGAAGCGGCCACTTTTCGTTCCAAGTCTCCTCAGACCCACGCACATCCTGGAGAGACCGATCCGTGATTTACCCTGTAGAAAATTGAGCCGCTGCAAGGGTTGGATGAACCTCTGGCAGCCGGTTGCCGACTAAACCGTGACCTTTGATGCCGCTTGATTAAAGGCCTCTCCAACGATCTTCACTCGCGATCGCGGCCATTCCGCAGCGTTGAGCGCAGCAAAATTAGACGTGTTTGCCCACAGATGGTGTCAGGGCCGATCGCCCCACTCGCCAACCCATCTTCCTTCGCAATTTCACGGACATTCCCTTTAGAATGAATTCCTAGTCGTCGCCCAAAACTTCAACCGGCGCGGTTTGAAACTCGAAATCATCCACCCCCGGTGTCGCGACATTGGGGGGCATTTTTATTGTGGCTAGTGACATTCTGATGGCATTTTCTTCCGTCGTACGAGCCTTAGGGCGCTCCCCCCTCACCACCGAAATTCTCACCAAGCTGCAGCAGTCGCCGCCGGTCAAACTCAGCGGTGCTCCCCGGTTGCCCCGAGGCTTGGTGGCATCAGCGCTGGCCAAAACATCGGACGCGCCGCTGCTGGTGATCACCGCCACGCTGGAAGAAGCCAGCCGCTGGGCGATTCAGCTAGAGGCGATGGGCTGGCGCACCGTGCATTTTTACCCCACGTCCGAGGCATCGCCCTACGACCCTTTTGACCAAGCCTCCGAAATGACCTGGGGCCAACTGCAGGCGTTGGCCGACTTAACGCGTGGCGTCGAGTTAGAAAACACCGCGATCGTCGCCACTGAGCGCGCCCTGCAGCCCCACCTGCCGCCCGTGGCGGTACTCAAAGACTATTGCCTCGCTCTCACCACCGGGCTCGAAATCAACCTCAAAGATCTCTCCCTGCGCTTGGCTCGCCTGGGCTACGAAAAGGTGTCACTGGTCGAAACCGAAGGCCAGTGGGCACAGCGAGGCGACATTATTGATGTGTTTCCGGTCTCGTCGGAGCTGCCGATTCGCCTGGAACTGTTTGGCGATGAGCTAGAGCGCATTCGCGAGTTTGACCCGGCTTCACAGCGATCGCTCGATGCCATCTCTCGCCTAGTACTTACCCCCACCGACTATGTGCCGCTGATTCTGGATGCCCTGCGTGCTCGCCAGCGGCTAGAGGCGCTGTTTCCTCCCGAAGCGCTAGAGGGGGTGGCGGACGGCATCTTTCCTGAAGGGGTGCGACGCTGGCTGGGCTTGGCCTTCGACCAGCCCGCTTCCCTACTCGACTATTTACCCGAAAATACCTTCATTGCGCTGGATGAACCCGATCAGTGTCAGGCTCACAGCGATCGCTGGGTCGAACACATCGACGAACAGCGCCGCGACCTTACCGTACGGGCGACGCATTTTGGGAGTGAGGGATCGGAAGAGCCGGAATCTGATCGCCCCAATGCGTCGTCCCTGCCGGATGCCCCCCAACCACCCAAGATCCATCGCTCCTTTGCAGAAACGCTCGAAGAACTAGCCCTGTTCACCACCATTCACCTGACAGAACTGGCGGAGGAAAAGTCGGGTCTGAATCTGTCTAGCCGGCCGGTACCCGCAATTCCTCACCAGTTCGGCAAGCTGGCGGAAACCATTCGCAGCGAACGCGATCGCCGCTTTGCCACCTGGCTGATTTCGGCTCAGCCCTCCCGCTCCGTCGCCCTCCTGCAGGAGCACGACTGTCCAGCGCAGTTCATCCCCAACCCGCGCGACTACCCTGCCATCGAAAAACTGCAGAGCCAGCATGTACCGGTGGCATTGAAGTATTCCGGCCTAGCGGAGCTAGAAGGATTCGTGCTGCCCACCTTCCGCATCGCGGTGGTCACCGATCGCGAATTTTTTGGTCAGCACAGCCTCGCGACGCCGGGCTATGTCCGCAAGCGGCGCAAAGCCACCTCTAAGCAGGTCGATCCCAACAAGATGAAGCCGGGCGACTTCGTCCTGCACCGCAACCACTGCATCTGGCTCTGTCCGAAGCTAGAAAGCCGCACGGTCTATCGCGAACCGCGGGAATACCTGGTCATCCAGTACGAAGACGGGCTGCTGCGAGTCGCCGCCGATCAGGTTGGCTCCCTATCTCGCTACCGCTCCACCAGCGATCGCCCGCCCACCCTCAACAAAATGACGGGCAAAGCCTGGGAAAAAACCAAAGGCCGCGCTCGCAAAGCCGTGCAAAAGGTGGCAGTGGATCTACTCAAGCTCTACGCCCATCGGGCGCAGCTCCAGGGATTCACCTTTCCCGTCGATACGCCTTGGCAACAAGAGCTGGAAGACTCTTTTCCCTATCAGGCGACCCCCGATCAGCTGAAGGCCGTGCACGACGTCAAACTGGATATGGAAAGCGATCGCCCGATGGATCGCCTGGTCTGCGGCGACGTTGGCTTCGGTAAAACCGAAGTGGCGGTGCGGGCCATTTTCAAAGCCATCAACTCCCACAAGCAGGTGGCGATGCTGGCCCCGACCACGATTCTTACCCAGCAGCACTACCACACCCTGAAAGAACGCTTTGCCCCGTACCCGATTCAGGTCGGCCTGTTGAACCGCTTTCGCACTGCGCAAGAAAAGAAAGATATTCTGCAGCGGCTCAAAACCGGCGAGCTAGACGTGGTGGTTGGCACCCATCAACTGCTGGGCAAATCGGTGAGTTTCAAAGACTTAGGCCTGCTGGTGGTGGATGAAGAGCAGCGCTTTGGCGTCAACCAAAAGGAAAAAATCAAAGCCCTGAAATCAGAGGTGGATGTGCTCACTCTCAGCGCCACACCGATTCCGCGCACTTTGTACATGGCCCTGTCTGGCGTGCGTGAAATGAGTCTGATCACTACGCCACCACCCTCCCGCCGCGCCATCAAGACGCATCTGTCGCCCTACGATCCCGAAGCGATTCGCAGTGCCGCCCGGCAGGAATTGGATCGCGGCGGGCAAATTTTCTACGTCGTCCCCCGCGTCGAAGGCATTGAGGAAATCTCCGCCCGCCTGCGCGAGTGGATTCCGGGGGCGCGCATCATGGTCGCCCACGGGCAAATGCAAGAGGGTGAGCTGGAATCGACCATGCTGGGTTTCAGCAGCGGCGAGGCGGACATTTTGGTCTGCACCACGATCATCGAGTCCGGCCTGGATATTCCTCGCGTCAACACCATCTTGATTGAAGATGCGCAAAAGTTTGGCCTTTCCCAGCTGTATCAGCTGCGGGGCCGGGTCGGGCGATCGGGCATTCAGGCTCACGCCTGGCTGTTTTATCCCCGTCAGCAGGTGCTTACGCCCAAGGCACGGCAACGCCTGCGGGCAATTCAGGAATTCGCGCAGCTCGGGTCGGGCTACCAGCTGGCCATGCGCGATATGGAGATTCGCGGCGTCGGCAACCTGCTCGGCATGCAGCAGTCGGGGCAAATGGATGCCGTCGGCTTTGACCTCTATATGGACATGCTGGAGGAAGAGATTGCCGAAATTCGCGGTCAGGAGATCCCCAAGGTGGACGACACCCAGGTCGATCTCAAGGTGACGGCCTTCATCCCCAACGACTACATCGACGATACCGAACAGAAGATGAGCGCCTATCGCGCCCTCGCCGCTGCCGATAGCAAGCGCGAGCTGGCCCAAGTCGCGGCTGACCTCAACGATCGCTACGGCCCGATTCCTTTTGCGACGGAACAGCTCATCCGCATCCTCGAACTTAAGCAACTCGGCAAACAGCTCGGCTTTGCCCGCATCAAACCCGAGGGCAAGCAGCACATCATCCTCGAAACCCCGATGGAAGAACCCGCTTGGAAGCTGCTCTTTGACAAGGTGCCCGGTCACCTGAAATCCCGCTTTGTCTATGCCGGTGGCAAGGTGATGGTGCGCGGCCTCGGCGTGCTCACGCCCGAAAAGCAGGTCGAAAACCTGGTGGACTGGTTCAAACTTATGCAGGCAGGCTTGCAGGAGAAAGCCGGGGTAGGGGCGATCGCTTGACTCAATTAATCTAAGCGGCAAACTTCACCCAATCGCGATAGCGATATAGTAGTCATTAAGAGCTAGCGCAAGCTGAAAGCAAATGGAAACGTTTCGCCAAATTGTAACCATTTCGAGTAACCGAACAATAAAAGTAACGCTGCCTGAAAGGATTCCGTTAGGGCAAGCAGAAATTGTCATGGTCGTTCAATCGATCGGCGATACATCAACGTCTACATCACTGTCTGCCCCAGCTAACCTATTTGGGTTCTTGCCTAAACGCCTCGATCCGCTCTTGTTTGAACGCCAGATCAGAGATGAGTGGAACCGGTAAGCAGTATCTATTCGATACCAATATTTTCATTTACTACTTCAACGGTGAGCCTGTCCTAGAACCACTTTTCAATGAAGTTCTGTTGGGTAAAGCCTCAGTACTTTACTGTCCTATTAGTTGGGTAGAGATTCTTTGCTACCCTGCCTTAACCCCAGAAGAAGCACAGCAAATCAGACTCTTTCTCAGAAAATTTGAGCGAATTGAACTTACCGAGTCAATTTTAGATAGGGCTGCTCAAATTCGGATGGCATATCGAACAGCTCTCCCCGATGCAGTGATTGCTGCCTGTGCCATTCTCACAGCAAGTACCCTGGTAACTCGTAATGAAGTCGATTTCAACCGCATCTCTGGTTTGACTGTCTTCAATCCATTCGGATAATAGCTGCATTATGAGTAGAGTCCCTTCAATTAACCATCAACCCAGCAATTGCGCAGACCACGCCACAGTCACTGCGCTGTCTCAGCGCGTTATATCCCGACGGCACCCGAGCAGATTTCAGTTGATGCGAGTGGAGTTGTAGGAAAAAAAAGTGTGTGACGATCACGCGTGCGCCATACCGACACCTAGTTCAACTTTGGGGTGTAGGGTGATTCGGCGGTAATAAGGATACTACCGATCAAGAACACCCACCCTGGAGGTTCAGAGTTCTCTGCTTACAAGCCTTCCAAATACTGCAGCAGATCCGCCATTACCTGAGGCTGGGGTTGAAACTGCGGCATCGGCGGCGTCTTGCCGCTCACCACCTGCTTAATCAGCTTGACCTTTGATTTGCGGGCAGAGACGCTGAGCAAACTAGGGCCGACTTCACCGCCAGCGCCTAGCCCATGACAAACTGCACAGTTCATCTGAAAGATTTCTTGACCGCGATCGCCATTACCTTGCAGGGTTAAAACGTCTTGAATATAAGGGTCAGCAGCCTGGGCGTGGCGAACGGTTAGCACCGATCCCAACACCACCATCAGCATGACGACGAAGGTCAGTACCTGTCGCAGACCAGACCGTGATGTGGGTAGTTCCTTCTCTAGGGCGTCGTCACTCAAAGCCAAAATTCTAGTTACGTTTCGTTATTAACATAGCTTAAAGATGTCTCATAAAGCCCGTCAGAAAACCTTGATTTAAGGTTTTTAGTTTGCAAAAGATTAAGTCAGATGCGCTCTTTTCAGGGATTCGCCGCAAACTGCCTAGGTGAGATGAGATAATAAATCTCAACTAAAAGTTTATTGCTGTGATGGAAAGGAGTCGTTAGGCATGGTTGAACCCCTTTTGAGTGGAATTGTGTTGGGTTTGATTCCAATAACGCTGGCGGGGTTATTTGTGGCTGCCTATATGCAGTACCGCCGGGGCAATCAGCTCGACCTGTGATTGAACCAGAATTTGCGCCCGCACGGGCGGCGCACTCTGTCAGACAGACTTAATAGTGCGGTCGATTACGGCCAAAACCATACGGACAGGCTGACAGATTCTTAGGTTTTGAGGTGGGCTCAGCGATCGCTGAGCCCACTTCCTTTTATGAGACGAGTTTTATGGACATGCGGTGAGGCGCTGTCGGCCTTCGGCAGCCAGGCAAGCAGTGCCAAACGAAGCCAGCGTGGAAGGAGCCACCGCCACGGGCAGCGCTAAGCAGCGCTGGCGAATGGTCAGCCAAGTGGCATTTTGCGCACCGCCGCCAGCGGTCAAAATTTTGGTCGGAGCAGTCGCGCCTAACTGGGTCAACAGAGCATAGCCCCGCGCTTCGATGCGGGCGATACCTTCCAGCAAGCCGTGCAGAAATGCGGCATCCTCCTTAGGACGAGGCGACAGGCGCAGCGGCCAGGTGGGATCATTGATGGGAAACCGCTCCCCTGCTTGAGTCAGCGGATAGTAATCGAGAGGAGACGGGCGATCGCCCTCAATTTGCGCGCTCAAAGCCTGTAGCTCAGCATCGGTAAAATGCTGCTTGAGCACCGCCCCGCCGGTATTGGACGCGCCGCCCACCAGCCACAGATCACCCAGTCGGTGACTATAGATGCCATAGCGGCTATCATCCACCCGAGTTTCGCTCAGGAGTTTAATCACCAATGTGGAACCCAGGGAAGTGACGGCTTCCCCCGGTGATCGCGCGCCGCTGGCTAAAAAAGCCGCGATGCTGTCGGTCGTCCCCGCCATCACAGTGCAGTGAGCGGGCAGGCCATAGCGATCGCTCGCAGCGGCAGAAACCGGTCCCCAACAGTCACCCGGCGCATAAACGCGGGGCAATAGCCTGTTCAGCCCCAGGGATTTGAGCCAGGCTGGATAGGCCAGCGCTCCGACGTCATAGCCCAGCTTGAGCGCATTGTGATAGTCGCTGAGTCCTAGCCGACTGTGCAATTGAGCGGCGAGCCAGTCAGCCTGGTGCAGCAGATATCGCGCTCGCTGAAACACGCTAGTCGGCAGGGTGGCTTGCCACCACAGTAGTTTAACGAGACTGGCAGTGGCGCTCAGCACCGGACTGCCCGCTGGCGCCATGGCACTGAGCTGGGCCTGCTGTGATCGGCCACAGGCATTGTTATACAGCAGCGGCTCAGTCAGCGGTTCGCCCTGCTCATCGCAAAGCAGCACAGTCGCTGAGGTGCCGTTGATCGCGATCGCCGCCATATCTGCCGCGATCGCCGGCGGGATGCCCCGCAGGAGTTGCTCTAAGACGGCTTGCCAAAGGCGATGATCAGCACTCGAGGCGGCTGCGCCATAGGCTTGGTCATCCTGCCAGACGACCTGACGAGCAGCATTGATGACGGTCAGACGGGCTCCAGAGGTACCAAAATCGAGACCAGCAGCAGAAGTCATAGCAGCGCGAGCCTGATAAAAACAACTTTTCTAATTGTGGTTGAGCCGCGACGGCGATTTTGCCCACTGAGCCAACCTGATTTTGCCGGCGGGAGCCGGCGATCCCTGCCACCCCGAACATCGGCCAGAGCCACCGTTCATTAAGACAAATCATGGTAACAGGATAAATGTGTCGCCTTTTTTAACCTCGCCTCTGCTCAAGACCACCCTAATCAAACTCAAATAATAGAGGACAAAAACCAGCGGACATTGACTTTAATCTATGCCACTTCTAGGTTCTGCGACCTAAAATCTTGTCTCATCTTTTGCCGCCTTTAATAAAGGCATAATGCTCTCTTTTTGAGCGCGCCTTAATTGCTTCATTTTGTCAATTTTACTTGACCTAACGACAGGGTTAGACGGTGAGTTCTGGTCGCATTCGCTACTGTTTTACAGCGTCTTTGGTTCCCCGAAGTTGGATCTTTTCACGATCGCTCTAGTCTCATTTAGGACAACGGCTTGAGTCACGCCTTGATTTCCTCTAATCACCTCTGAAATGCCCGTATAACGGCTGATTTTTCGGATCGGCACCGCTACAATACAAAGGTGTTGACTCGATCAATCAACCTCAAACCTTAATTTTTGGTGAGAAATCAGCCTTCAGAAAAAAATGTCGTTTTATAAGGTTTTGGGAAGGGTTCGTTCTTCTCGATTGGTCTTCTGGCTTGACGGTTTGATCGAGCTTGGGTTCGTTCTCTCAGGAGCAACTAGTGTTCGAAAATTTATTGCCCCCTCTCAACAATCACAACCTGCCCTATCCCGACACGATTCATCCCATCGTGGTGCACTTTGTGATTGCGATGGTGCTCTTTGCCGTGTTGTGTGACGTGATCGGCTACCTCACCAAAAATGCTCGTCTATTTGAGGTGGGCTGGTGGAATATGGTATTTGCCACGCTGTCTATCTTCATTGCGATTATCTTTGGCCAAATCGAAGC
>CALCPB010000992.1 GCA_937897665.1 uncultured Halomicronema sp.
CCGTGGGGGATGACGGTGGCCGGTCGTAGCGGCTAGGCGCTTCGGCCATTTCCGCACGGGGACCGGTAGACCCAGCGGTGGGAGCGGTGGATGGTGGCGTGATCGCATCAGGGCTGTTACCGACAGCGCCTGCTTCAAAGGGCAGTTTGAGCGTGACCGTGGCGGCACTTTGGGGGGCGCTGGCCGGTTGGGCCGGGGCTGGCATCGGAGCCCCGGTCGCGGTCGCGAGGCGCACACCGATCAGCTCTAGCTGCAGCGTGATCTTGCCCTGCCATTCATTCAGCTTCAGCTTATAGGCAATATCAACCCGATTCGGCAGCGGACAGTAGCTGCCCCAGCGCCAAGCGATCGCCTCCAGCGTGTCGCCGTTCTCGTCAGCAACAGCGAGTTTGAGATGGGCTTTAGTCTGCCCGATCGGGCGCTGCTCAGTGATGCGGACATTCGGTGTCCAAAACACGGGGTCAGGGTTCTCAATGCCGCAGGGATGCAGCGTCTGCATCTGGTCGTAAAGTGAATTCGTGAGCTGATCCAGCGTGGCTCGCACATCAATGGTGACTAGCGGCTTCAAATGCTCGGGCTGCAGGGTTTGATTGGCAAAGTTGACCAGTCGCGATTTAATCGGGCGCAGATGTTTCGCCGCAAACGAAAAGCCGCCCGCCGCTCGGTGGCCGCCAAATTTGGCCATCAGGTCGTGGCAGCTCTGCAGAGCATCGAAGACGTTGAACTCAGGAATGCTGCGGGCGGAGCCGCGAATCTCTTGGCGATCTTTGTCTTCGTAGGTGCAGATAAATACCGGCACGCCGTAGCGTTCGACCAGGCGCGAGGCGACGATGCCGATGACGCCGTGGTGCCAATCGGGCTGCACAATCAGGAGTACGCGATCGCGCAGCAAATTGACTTCGCCCTCGGCCATTTGGGCCTCTACCCAGGCGATCGCCTCTTCTTCAATGCGATCACACATTTCACGCCGCTGCTGGTTAGCCTGCTCGCACTGCAACGCCCGCTCCAGCGCCACATCCACGTCATCGGTGATCAACATTTCAATCACCACCTGCGGATCGCCAATGCGCCCCACGGCATTGATGCGCGGCCCCAGACGAAAGCCGATGTCTTCGGGCTTGAGCGTGTCGTTTTCGTTGCCCAACCCCGCGACTTGAATCAATGCCTGCACGCCAATTAGTCGTGACTTGGGCAACAGCCGCAGCCCGCGCCGCACCCAGCGTCGATTCACGCCCGTGAGGGGCGCCAGATCGGCGATCGTCCCCAGGGTAAACAGTTCGAGCAGCGGGGCCGTCAGGTCTTGAATGCGCCCCATGGCCTGGGCTAAACACACTGCCAAAATATAGGCGACGCCGACCCCCGCCACGCCGCGATAGGGCGAGGCTTCGGCGATTAGTTTCGGGTTCAGAATGGCGTGAGCGGGGGGAATCTCCGGCGGGACGTCGTGGTGGTCAGTCACGATAACGGTAAGTCCCAGTTCGCGGGCGTAGGCGATCGGTTCCACCGCCGCGATGCCGTTATCCACCGTGAGAATAATACTGACCCCATCCGTAAAGAAATCTTCCACGATGCGGCTGTTGATGCCATAGCCCTCTTGCATGCGGCTGGGAATGGCGTAGTCCACGTCTGCCCCTAAGAACCGCAGGGCGCGGATCAGCAACGCCGTGCTGGTCATGCCGTCGGCATCGTAGTCGCCACAAATGGCAATCTTTTCTTGTAGCTCGATCGCCTGCAGCAAAATCTCAATACTGGCTTCCAGATCGGGAAACTCGTCCAAAGGCGACGGCAGCAGCAGCGCCTCAGGATTCAGAAATTCTTGAGCCGCTTCGGGGGTTTGAATGTCGCGGTTGAGCAAAACTTGTGCCAGCAGCGGCGACAGGCCGACTTGGTGCGACAGCCATTGGGCTTCTCCTTTGAGCGCGGGGTGAATGAACCACCGCTGTTGAGGCATGGCCGATCGCGCCGCCGCTGGCTCAGTCGCCTCTGCAGCGGGGCGCTGGGAAACTCCCTTCGGTTTTGCCGGATTCCTTGCCAACGACCTTATCCAATCCTTGCTAAATGAGGGTGCGTCATCAGTGAGTCACCAAGCCTTATGGGATAGGCATTACCGCGCCCGCTCCAAAACCAAGCTAGGGGCTAAAACCGCTGCGGTACAGACAGTGAGCTATTAACGATGACAGCCCTTAGATCGCTTGCACTAATATATCGCTTCTCTCGGAATTCGATCCGGCGATCGCCGAGACTGTCAAGCACTGGGCCTCGGGTTTCCCATGCCATGAAGTCGCGAATATGGAGTGTTTTGCTCGGCAGCGAGCCTTCAGATTCTACTGATCTGGGTGAATATCGCCAGGCTCGATTCGGTAGACTGCCTCACCCCGCCGCTTGCGCCCTCAGGCCGCTCAGGTTTGGGCTAGGGTGGAACCTGTCGGGCTGTTTACGTCACTGTGCTCAAATCTATGCTTCGTCCCTTTCGATTTGCCGTCATCAGCGATTTGCATATCGCGTTACCCGAGACGATTCACCCCACGGCTAAGCGCTTTCATCTGGTGGAAGTAAGCATTCCCGCCCTCGAACAGGTGCTGCAGCGTCTAGAGAGCGAACCCCTCGATTTTTTGCTGTTGCCGGGTGATTTAACCCAGCATGGCGAGCGCCAAAATCACGACTGGCTGGTGCGTCGTCTGCAGGCGTTGCCGTTTCCCACCTATGTGGTGCCCGGCAACCATGACATCGTGACCCAGGCAGGCTGCGATCGCACCCTGAGCCTGCAAGAATTTCCCCAGGTCTACCAGGACTTCGGTTACGACGGCCCACGACCCTACTATCACCGAGAAATTTTGCCGGGCATCCACCTCATTGGCCTCAATTCCATCGCGTTTGATCAGGACGGCGAACAGCTGTTTGCCGGCTGGGTAGACGATGCCCAGCTAGCCTGGTTGTCTACCCAGCTAGAGGCGCTCAAAGATGAATGGGTCATGGTGACCATTCACCATAACGTGCTGGAACATTTGCCCGGCCAGGCCAAACACCCGATGGGCCGCCGCTACATCGTGCAAAACCGCGATCGCCTCATCCGGCAGCTTCAGGCTGGCAACGTGAATCTGGTTTTCACCGGACATTTGCATGTGCAAGACGTAATTCAGTCCAATGACCTGTGGGAAATTACCACCGGCTCCCTGGTGAGCTACCCGCATCCCTATCGACTGGTAACGGTGACGCCGCAGCCCGACGGCCACATGCAGGTGCAGGTCGAGAGCGATCGCGTCCGTGCCGTTGAGACCCATCCTGACCTACAGACTTTCTCGCAAGACTGGATGCGGGCTCATGCCGTGCCGTTTATGACCAAATTTCTCACCTGTCCGCCCTTTGGATTAGCCGCAGACAAAGCCGCTTTTTATGCGACGGATCTGACGGACTTTTGGGCCAGCATCTCAGCCGGTGACCACGAATTTGACTACGCCCATTTTCCCGACGACCTGAATCAGCGGCTCAAAACCTTTGGTGCAGTCACCGCGTCCGGCAGTTATGAACCGATTGA
>CALCPB010000993.1 GCA_937897665.1 uncultured Halomicronema sp.
TCAGGTCAAATTTGGGGGCCGCTGGGCGCGCATGTTAGAGCAGCTGCGCGATGCCATCTCCTTTGCCCGCGATCACGGGCTAGAAGTCAGCGTCGGCGGCGAAGATAGCTCCCGCGCTGATGAAACGTTTCTCATCGACGCGGCCCAATACGCGCAGGAATGGGGGGCCTTCCGCTTTCGCTTTTGCGATACCGTCGGCATTCTCGACCCCTTCACCACCTTTGCCAAAGTACAAAAGCTAGTGGCGTCCTTAACGATTCCCGTCGAAATGCACACCCACAACGATCTGGGACTGGCCACCGCCAATGCCTTGGCCGGTGTGCGCGCTGGGGCCACCTCGATGAACACCACGGTGAATGGCCTCGGCGAACGGGCAGGCAATGCCGCTTTAGAAGAAGTGGTAATGGCGCTGAAGCAAATTTACGGCCTCAAAACCGGGGTGCAGACGCAGCACTTTTTAGAACTGTCGCGCTTTGTCGCTAAGGCCGTGAACTGCCCCGTGCCGCCGTGGAAGGCAATCGTCGGCCAAAACACCTTTGCCCATGAGTCCGGCATTCATGCCCACGGCGTTTTGCAAAACCCCAGCACCTACGAACCCTTTGACCCCAAAGAAGTGGGTTGGCAGCGTCGCCTCGTGGTCGGCAAGCATTCCGGTCGCAGCCTGCTCAATCAGGTGCTGCAAGACTACGGCCTGCAGCTCGACGCCGCTCACGGTCAATCCGTTTTAGATGTCGTGCGCGATCGCTCAACCCAGCTCAAGCGCAACCTCACCGCTGAAGAACTGTTTGCGATCGCAGCCCAAGAAATGACCCTTGGAGCGACGAGGTAGCTCCTCGGTGGAACCGAGTTGAGGGCACACTCGACCGCAGCCTGGTGCGCGCCCCCTCCACGCCGGTTCCACCTTTCTCTTCCGACCGATGTTCCACCGACCGTTGCCATTCACTTACCCGAGGCTCTGCTATGAAAGTCATGCTCCACAGCGGCGAAAACGGCTCCTTGATGGTTTACGTGCCCAAAAAAGATCTCGAAGAGCACGTCGTCAGCCAAAGCCGCGAAGGCGACACCACCCTAGTCA
Source organism: uncultured Halomicronema sp. (assembly GCA_937897665.1). Lineage (GTDB taxonomy): Bacteria > Cyanobacteriota > Cyanobacteriia > Phormidesmidales > Phormidesmidaceae > Halomicronema. Next base: position 1,076 of record CALCPB010000993.1, read on the forward strand.
CCCTCGAAAACGGCTGGGAACTCTCGATCAGCGGCCTCACCGATCCGCCAAAACTTCCCCAAACCGTCAACGCCAAACGCCTCAATTAAACGATGCAGCGCTCCTGCGAGCCAGGCATTTTGAGACCCAAAGAATCCCTGCGGGCAGGGCATTTTGGAGCGTACGGGCGAGGCATTTTGGCAAGTCACATTGCTCCTTTGACCGATAGGATAATGCCAAAATGCCTCGCCCCTCCCGTCTTTCTCCCATTAACTCTACCCAACCCGCCCCCACACAACAAAAAAACCATACCTCCACCCCTACTCCTCACTCCCCCTCCTCCCATGAACTATCCCTTACCCAACGGCCATCCTCACCCCCCTCGCATCTTCAACCTCGAAGGCACCTTTTTGGGCTTTGTCGGGGGCGATGCGCGAAAAGTCAAATCCATCATTTTGGACGTTGAGCAAGAGGAAGTGGTGATCAAGCTTCCCAAGGAATTGCGCAGCTATATGCGGTCTGCCGTCCGAGTGGGCGATCGCCTACATTGCATCGGCAGTAGCCAAATCGATTTCAAAGCCGGAGTAGTCAAACTGCAGGCCTATCAGGTCTTTTTTCTCTCCCCTCGCGACCTTGCCGCCACCACACCAGCTGAACCCAGCGAAACCACCAGCACTCCCGGTGAGACGGCTCCGCCACCGCTCCCCAAAGTGGCCGCCGCGAAAAAACCGTCGCACATTTTGGTCTGCCGCAAGTCCGGCTGCCAAAAACGGGGCGGTCGCAAAATGGTTGCCGCTTTAGAACAAATTTTGCAAACCTACAACCTCCAAGACCAGGTTGAGATTCGCTACACCGGCTGTCAAAAGACCTGTTCTAAAGCGCCCAACTTGACCGTGATGCCGGGCAAACATCGCTATCAACGCGTCAACCCCGACGATCTCTCCGCCCTGGTTGCAGAACACTTTTGTATCCCCGCGGGGCCCCCCCCCCCTTGCATCAGACCATGCTGACCTCTGAGCCTGAGATAGTTTCAAGCATCGCGCCAGCCTCACCAACAACTGGCGAGATCGCCCCATTTTTCTATTATTTCGCCTATGGCTCATGCATGTGTCCGGTTGATTTGAAGCGATCGCTGGGCGAAAACACTCATCCCTACGTCGTGGGTCCAGCGACCCTCAAGGGCTACCGCTTGGGCTTTCACTACTACTCGGCCAAGCGCCGGTGCGGCGCGCTCGATATTTTGCCTGATGCCCATAGTGAGGTGCAGGGGGTGCTGTACCGGCTGCCGTGGCACCTCAGCGATCGCCTCGATCAGCGCGAAGGTGTCCAGCAAAACGGATATCGCCACGAATCCGTTGCGATCGCCTGCGGTACCCAACAATATGTCGGCGTCCGCACCTATGTCGTCGTCAAAAAGACGCCCACCGAAATCCCCCCCAATGACTGGTATTTCAACGTGGTGCTGCGAGGCGCAGTCACCTGCCAACTGCCAGAAACCTATTGCTGGCAACTGTTTGATTACATGCGCGGTCTGCAAAGCGCGTGCGCTTGAGTACACTCCTTGGATTCACGCCATGTCCTTCAAACTGTGCCCTTTTATTTGTGAAGTCTGCCTTTGGCTCACCGCCGAGTTCGTGCTCGGCTATATTGAGTTCGATAACTTGGCCGACTATTGCGAGTATTTGAAGCAGCGAGAAGCGATCGTTCTGCTCAGTCAGGCACACTGAATGCCTCTCCATCGTTCCTCAAGCTGTTGAATGCGGCGTTCTGCGGCAGGGAGACCAATGCCTGAATTTCCCCCAACACC
>CALCPB010000994.1 GCA_937897665.1 uncultured Halomicronema sp.
CCCAGCAGTCTTCTCCCCCTGTATTACCGCCCTGGGTGGCTGCCGCTCAGAGAAATAGTATGACTGACCCGGCGGCCCTAACGGTTTCACCCCTTGAGGCCCAACGATTTGTCGCCATATCAGCAAAAGGGAGTACTCTTAAAGCGACTGGCTTAGAACTAAACCCAATCGGTCAATTTCCCTTGTCCAGCGGTTTATTCATGTATTTTTATTTCATAATGGTGATTGATTTTGGTCTGGTTCGCCAAAATTGCCTCCAGCAAGCATTTTCAGCGGTATGAAAGAGTCTATGTCCTAGCCTCAGCCTACCCTCGATGTTGAGCCCTCAGAGCGGGTCCGATCGCTGCGCCAAAAGCGTGATCAGCGACATCGGCGATCGCTGCGAGCCGCTCGCTTTCGAGCCGTAGGCTGGGAAATGACGGGACGCCTCGCCGTCAATTTAGGCCTGTCTTTAGTGGCCCTGTCGGCGTTGGTCAGGCTGGTGCCCTATCACCAAACGCAGCTGCAGGTACTCAACGAAGTCGAGACCTCAGTCGAGTCGATGCGATCGCAAAATCAGCGACTCTTGGAAGATTTCAGTCGCTCTTTTGATCCCGCTCAGACCAGTCAGGTTTTGCAAGAAAACGGCACGCGCGAATCAGAGCGGCATATTCCCATCATTTGGGTGGATGCGTTGCCCCCGGAAACTGAAGCGGCCCCGGACAGCGAACCGGCAGAGTAATTCGTTCAGCGCTATCTTGACCCGACAAAGCCGGGGTTAAAGACCGGCGCTGCATCAAGCAGTTACTCCACCTGGCCAGGAACCGCGCATCTTCTTGCACCCTAGCTCTCTAGCCCGCCGCCGCCGTTAGATTGATTGATTGATGACGCGCTCTAGGAGCGCTCACTCCGTTGGATGCACTCCATACAAATGTGGAATAGGGTCACGATCAAAACGACCTCAACGCCAATTTGTAGCTTCACGGGGGCAGAAATCAGTCCAGCGAGGACGAGTACCGCGCCCACGATCAGCGTCACGATGAGCAGCACCTCATCATCAAACAGCTTGAGCCCCGCCCAAAGGGTGCCAAATCCTAGAATCCACAAGATCAAGTAGTTCATTTTAGGGGTCGCGCTTATTAGGCCACTATTATGACGGTCTTGAGTGATTGCGACGGGGTTGTTCGACCAAGACCATCATGCAAACCATCGTTTTGATGCGGTGCCGTAGGCGGTGAGATTCAGTCGGAGATGAAAACTCCAGTTCTGCAGCTAGATCAGGTTTAGACCTGCCGCGATCGCCCCCTGTCAGACCAGTTCTCAGTGATCGGCCTGCCGATGCAGTCTTGGCAACGCAGGGGAGCCAAGGAGCAGGGGAGCCAGATTCGGTAACCTTGTTTTAGAGAATCGGTATCAGCCCTCCTACTGTGCGCGATCGCAGTGACCTCTAGCGCGAGCATCCTTTGGCGCTGACCGCAACACAGCGTCCGATGCTCTGGGTGCCCCCGCTCCAGCAATGATACGACAGACTGTAGCGAGGATAGCCACAACCGCGCGCCGTTCCCTGGTAGGTAAACAGAAGTGAATGCTATGTCGGGTGGGGGATTGGAGTGAAGATGAGAAATTGGCAGTTGGGTCGAGGGCTGGGGCTAGCGTTGGCCGTGATATTGGTGTTGGTCGGGGCGACTGCCGTACGCAGTCAGACGCCTGAGCCCGTAGTGCTGGCGCGCACCAGCGAATTTTGTGTAGACGATGCCGCCTGCTTTAATCGCTATCACCCCGATATTCCCCCAGCGGCCACGGCGGCACCGGGGCAAACCATCGTATTTGGCACCCGCGATGCTTTTGATAGCGCCTTTGGCCCGGGCTCGACTCCAGAGGATGTGGTGGCGGCTGATCTCTCCCTGGTGCATCCGATGACGGGGCCGGTGTATATCGATGGGGCCAAACGCGGCGATGTCGTCGCGGTCACGGTGCAGGATGTAGAGCCCGATCCCTACGGCTACACGGTGATTGCTCCGGGCTTTGGCTTCCTGCGGGATCTGTTTCCTGATCCTTACATTGCTAACTGGAGCCTCGATCGCACCGCTGCTGTCTCGGCCGAAATTCCCCAGGTCAAAATTCCCTTTGCGCCCTTTACGGGGTCGATGGGGGTGCTGCCGGGTGAGCCAGAACTGGAAACCTTCTTAGCCCGAGAAACTGAGCTAGCCGAAGTGGGGGGCATTGCCCTGGCCCCCGAACCCACGGGAGCCCTGCCCGCCGACATCTGTGGCCCTGAGGGCAGCGATAAAGCCCGCTGTATCCGCACCATTCCGCCGCGTGAAAATGGCGGCAACATGGACGTCAAGCAAATGCAGGTGGGCACGACGATTTTGTTTCCCTGCTTTATTGATGGCTGTGGCTTGTTTGTTGGCGATGTGCACTATGCCCAAGGGGATGGGGAAGTGTCGGGCACCGCGATCGAGATGGGCGCTACCGAGACTGTGACCACCGCCATTCGCGAAGGGCTGGGGGCTCAGGTCAAAGCGCCCCAGTTTGAAGGGGGCGATCAGCTCAAGGCCCTGGCCCCCGAATCGTTCTATGCCACTACGGGCATTCCCATCAAACAGGCGGGAGAAATTCCCCCTTACTACACCTATCTCAACAGTGAAGTGATTGAGCCCCTGAGCAATTTGTCGGAAGACCTGACCCTAGCGGCCCGCAATGCGCTGATCGACATGGTGGATTACCTGGTGGCGAATCATGGGCTGACCCGCGAACAGGCTTATGTGGTGGCCAGCGTTGCAGCGGATCTGCGGATCGGGCAGCTGGTGGATGTGCCCAATTACCTGGTGTCGGCGGTGCTGCCGTTGACCATTTTTGATGAACCTACGGCTTCCCAAAGCGGGGTAGAGGTGGCGACGGGGGCGGCGCCATGAACCGTCGTGAGTTTTTGCACGGGGGCATGGGCGCGATCGCCCTGTTCCCGGTGCTCGGCCATACCCCGTTTCCGCAGTGGAAGGTTTATCGCCAGCTTCACTTATTTATAGTGGTCGATCGGGAAGACGCGTTGGCCTGTGATCTGGGGCGAACGATCGCCCACACCCTAGCCGATGAACTGCCCGAATCGCGGGCGATGGTCACACGGGCGCGCGATGCCTTGCGGGTTGCGAGCTTGCTCAGTACGCAGCAGCTGGATGTGGCCCTGGTCAAGCGATCGCAGTTCACGGCCTGGCAGCAACATGCCAGCCCCTACGACCAGCTAAAACCCACTGACCTGAAGGCCATCTTTACGGCCGGAGACTATGTGTTGGTGAGTCGTGATGACTTTCTCGCGGATCACGCCACGCTGATCAGTCAAACGTTGCAGTCACATTTGTAGTGGAGTAAGGTTCGCGATCGCCCCCAGCATGAACTTGAGATCGCAATTATCACCGCCATTTATAGCAAGCCGCAGTCAGAGTTTGGACACCTTTAATTGTCGGATCGATTGCGGCAAGCCCCTTCCCTGAACATTGAACCCTGCACTTTCTACCCTCAGCCAAGTAGCTCCGCAGTCTGCTTCCAGTCGGAGTGGTAACTGCTATGTATTCTCTGAGCCCGCACCAAATCGCCTAGCTCTCACTAGAGAAACCGCATCGTATCGCACACCGCCGTGAGTCAAGACGCTGGAATTCCGCATGCCGCTTCCACATGCCAACTTTCGCACACTGACCTCCACACTCCGCTGGCAAATAAAGATTGCCCAGACGAGAAATGAGTATTAGGACAATCGTCCAGCGCGATCGCCGTTGGCAAAGTAGGGCAGCGGGGCGCGAGTAACGGCCCAATTTTGTCGCAAAAATCGAATTAAAAAGGGCGTCGAAATGGCCAACAACACCAGCCCAAACCAGATACTAGAGCGAAACTCCGTCAGCGATTGCGGTTCACTGCTGCCGCCAAAGCTCAAAATGATTTCGAGACCGGCAGCGATCGCGTTGTTCAAACTGTGAATGATGATCACCAGCCACAAATTGCTGCTGCGCAGATACAGCAGAGCGAGGGCAAAGCCAAAGCCGGTAAGCCCAATCAGATTGGCATGCAAGATGCCAAACAGCACCGAAGATAACAGCACCGCCACTCTCAGGTTCCACCGGGTGCCCCAGCGATGCAGCAAAAATCCCCGAAACAAAAATTCTTCGAGCACTGGTGCAGCGACGACGAGCACAATCAGCATCAGCAGATTGTAGAGCCAGGGGATGGCCGTCTCGTCCGCACCCAGAAAGATCGAACTTTGCAGCGTTTCCTCCACCATTTGCGGCAGCAGGTAGGAAAATGCCGCAAAGGACACTTGAAACGCCCCCAACGAGAACATAAACAGCGTTACCCACAGCCCAATCAAGGCGGGCCACTGCTGTCCTGAGGGCCAATCACCCAACAGCTGCATCGGCTTAATGTGATGGTGACGATATTGTTGCCAGAGCCAGAGGCTGCTACCGCCAAACAAAACGATATAAAAAACCGGCGTCAGCAGAGGATCTTCCAAGTCAATCGTCCAGCTTTCCATCAACTCAACGACGATGAGCACGGCCACCATAGCGAGCCAAATCAGGCCAACTACCCCTAAAAACTGACGGAATTTGGGCACCTCAAACGGCTGAGTCGCCTTCGGCGTAGTGGTAGACCGCAATTGTCACGTCCCTAAGTCTGATACGGCGGGCGATCGCCTGCAAACACAGTTGAGTCACCGATTTGATATTAGCTCTGATCCCGGAACTGGCATCCATGGCGCTGAGTCAAGGTCTGGGTCATGCCGGAGGAGGGGCACAACCTGCGCCGGGTCACGAGGCTTTGGGTTACCGTAGCCACAGTTGACACTGCCGTCGGTTGACCCATGACTTTATCCGCTGGGACTGCTCTACTGTTGTGCGCGATCGCCTTTGCCGTCGGTAGCCTGCCCATCATTGACTGGCTGGTGCGCGGACTGACGCAGCAGCGCTTGGCTGAGTTGGGCACGGGGAATCTCAGCGTCTCAGCCGCGTTTTATCACGGCGGCACCAAGCTGGGGCTGCTGGCGGTCGCCTCAGAAGCCGCTAAGGGCATTGGCGTCGTGCTGCTGGCGCGATCGCTCTTTGCCGACTCGGCGCCCTGGGAGCTGATCGCGCTGATCGCCCTCGTTTTAGGCCGCTACACGCTGGGCGGCAGTGCTGGCACAACGAATGTGGTTTGGGGCTATATTACCCATGACTGGGTGATTGCCCTGGCGACCTGGGTGCTGTCGGGCCTCTGGTTTGCGATCGTGCGGCGGCGGCAACCCGCGCGACTCGGTGTGTTAGTGCTGTTGCCATTGTTAGAGGCGCTGCGCCGTCCCGAGAGTCCCGCAACGATTGTCGCCGCCACCGGACTGAGCCTGCTGATCGCCGCCATCTATCAGCGCCTGCCCGATGACTTGGCCCTCACCCCGAGTCAACCTCAGTCCGATACTCGGCCAATGTTTCACTTTCTTCGAGGTCAGGATGTGATTGGGTCACTCAACGACAAACCTCAAGCCGCCCAAATGGGCAATAAAGCCGCCACGCTGGCGCAGCTCAAACGGTGGGGTTACGCCGTGCCAGGGGGCTGGATTTTGCCCCAGGGCAGCAGCGGGCCAGCGCTCGTCACGCACCTCGAATCGGTCGAATCCGACCCCTGGCAGCACCCATGGATCGTCCGCTCCTCCGCGCTGGATGAAGATGGTGAGGTGGTCTCTGGGGCCGGACAGTACGAGTCGATCGCCGACGTGCGTAGCGCCGCTGATTTAACCCAGGCGATTGACCACTGTCGCCAATCCTATAACCAAGCTGCCGCGGCCCAATATCGCCGCGATCGCGGCCTGACGGACCAAACGGGCCTAGCCCTGCTGGTGCAAAAACAGGTACCGGGCCAGTATTCCGGCGTAGCCTTTAGCCGCGACCCGGTTGAGCCGGGCGCTGCCGTGGTGGTCGAAGCCTTGGCAGGTGGGGCAGATCAGGTCGTTTCCGGTCAGGTCACCCCCGAACAGTATCGGCTGGAGGTCGATGACGCTCAGCTGAGCGAGGTGAGTCCTAGCGACCTCGCCCAGATCGAGGCCGCGCCCGCCGCCGCGAGTGAAAACGGCGGAACGAGTTTGGATAGCGCCGCAAATCCCATTCCCCCCGCGCTGATCCAGCAGGTTGCTCAACTGGCACGTCATTTAGAACTGCGCTACCACGGCATTCCGCAAGATATTGAATGGAGCTTTGACGGCGAGACGCTGTGGCTGCTGCAGGCTCGCCCCATCACGACGCTGAGCCCCATTTGGACGCGCAAAATCGCTGCCGAGGTGATTCCCGGCGTGATTCGGCCCCTCACCTGGTCAATTAACCGACCGCTGACCTGTGGCGTATGGGGCGATATTTTTACGATTGTGCTGGGCGATCGCGCCGCCGGACTCGACTTTGGCAATACGGCGACGCTACACTACTCGCGGGCCTACTTTAACGCCACGCTGCTGGGCACCACCTTTCGTCGCATGGGTTTGCCGCCCGAGAGTCTGGAATTTCTCACGTTGGGCAGCAAGTTTAGCAAACCGCCCATTGGCAGCACGCTGCAAAATGTGCCAGGACTGCTGCGACTACTGCGTCGCGAATGGCGACTACTAAAAGATTTTGAGCAGGACGATCGCCAGCAGTTCATCCCGGTATTAGCTCACCTGCGGGCCGCCCCCGCCACCACGCTCACGGCCCCGGAGCTGCTGACCCGCATCGACACAATTTTGCAACAGCTGCAGCGGGCGACCTACTACAGCATCTTGGCCCCGCTGAGTTTTGCGCTGCGGCGATCGCTGTTCAAAATTCCCGAAACCGATCTAGATTCCCGCGATCAGCCTGAGGTGGCTTCCCTACAGGCAGTCAAAGCGCTGGCGCGATCGACCCGCGAGCAGTATCCCGACTGGGTGGCGACAGCTGCAACTTCCGTTTCCCCCGCGCACCTGCTGGAACAGCTGGCCGCACTGCCCCAAGGCCAAACTGTGCTGACCGCACTGGATGAAATTTTGGAGCGCTACGGCTACCTCAGTGAAGTCGGCACCGATATCGCCGTACCCACCTGGCGCGAAGATCCGCAGCCCGTCCAGACGCTGTTTGCTCAGTTCTTAACCAATCCGCCCCCCGACCCGGCGTCTGCCAAGGATGCAATAAGTCCTTCAGAAGAAAGTTCAGTGACTGGCTCCGCGTCGCCTACGGGCTGGCGCGATCGTCAGGTGCAGGCGCGGCTCAATCTCAAGGGGCGGGTGGCGACGGTCTACCTCACGTTGTTGGCTGAACTGCGCTGGAGTCTGCTGGCCTTGACCGCCCAGGCGATCGCGCAAAATCGCCTGCAGCAGCCGGAGGACGGCTTCTTTTTGACCTATGACGAACTGCGGGCCAGTGTGGAAACGCCAGAGTCATTTTCCCATGAAGCGCTGCAGGCATTAGTGGCGGCGCGGCGATCGCAGTTCGAGCTGCACCAAGCACAAACCACGGTGCCCTTCATTGTGTATGGCGACGAGCCGCCCCCCACGCCACTCGCCACCTCGCCCACGCCACCTCGATCTGGGGTTTTGCAAGGCATAGGAGCCAGCGCCGGTCAGGTGCAAGGCCCCGTGCGAGTGTTGACGACCCTACAGCTGAGTGAGCCGATTGCCCCCGGCACTATCATCGTCGTGCCCTACACCGATGCCGGATGGGGGCCGATTTTGGCCCAGGCGGCAGGCTTAGTGGCTGAGGTGGGGGGCAAACTTTCCCACGGGGCGATCGTGGCGCGGGAATATCAAATTCCGGCGGTGATGAATATCCCTGAGGCGACCCAGCAGTTTCAAGACGGACAAATGGTGCGCATTGATGGCCGCGCGGGCACGGTCGAGCGGTTGACCGAAACGGCAGCAGCCGGGTCACTTTCTTGAGA
>CALCPB010000995.1 GCA_937897665.1 uncultured Halomicronema sp.
AGCCTCGGGTAGAGGGCAGTGTGCCGCGCTCTTGCTGAATAACGACCTCAACCTGCTGGCGGTTCTTGTCGACATCCACACCAGAGGGAATGATGGCTTGCGGATCGTTCACAAACGGATCTTGAGCTAGCTGCACACCGAGCGTCTGACCGCTGGCACTTTTGCCCGGTTCAGCGTCTTGGGAGGTGCTTGCCTCAGCGTTGCGGGCGATGAACTTGTTAATGCTTGCGTCTGTCATAAATGCTTTGAAAGCCTTTTTCTTCGTGACTAATGCAACGTTACAAAAGTTTGCAAACCTGAGAAACTGCCTCAGGAGGGAGATGGCGGTTGCGCATCTCTAACTAAAGTTGAATATGAGGCCTGCTAGAGACGAGCTGATTGAGCACTGGAGGCCGCGTTAACAGTCCAGAGTTCACACTTTTGGGCGGTGCCTTTTAGACTTCTCTGTCCGCCCCATATCAGCTGCTTCAGACTGCATCGGGCAGGCCGCTGCCGAGAAACAGTCGCTTAAGTAGGACGCAGTCTGTAGATTGTTCGCCGAGGGACACCAGGCGATCGCCCCAGAGACTTAGCATTCGCAACAAATTCCATTAGAATCGGGGTGATTTTGGCTGATCGTCAGCGCGATGACTCTTTTCAGGGGTAGTGATTGGCCACAGACGCGCTGACTGTGGCATTCTTCTAAATTCCTAGGGCAGCAATTCCTATGACAGAAACATTAGAAACCCACGTTTTTCCGGTGCGCTGGCAAGACGATCATGTCCTGCTGATTGACCAGACGAAGCTGCCGCAGCAATATTCCGTCGTTTCGATCACGCGCAGCGAAGATATTTTGACCGCCATTCAAACCCGCATTGTGAGGGGTGGGCCAGCCTTGGGGTTGGCAGCCGCCTACGGGCTTTATCTGGGAGCGCGGGTCATTGATACCGAAGAGCACACCGCATTTTTAGAACGACTAGAGGCGATCGCCGAGCAGTTGAAGGCGACACGTCCCGACAAGGCCAACCTGATGTGGTCGGTCGACCATATGGTTGAGCAGGTGCGTCACAGCTCCGACAGCGTGAGCGCTCTTAAGGCACGATTGCTGGAGACCGCCCAAAAAATTCAGCAAAAAGATTGGGAGATTTGTGTCGCGATCGGCCAGCATGGCCTGGCGGCGCTGCCCACTGAACCGGCGCAGCTGACCCTATACACCCACTGCAATCACGGAGCCTTGGCGACCTCGGGGTTTGGCACCTCCTTAGGTGTCGTCAGAACAGCCTGGCAAGAGCAACGGCGCGCCCAGGTAATCGCGGGCGAAACTCGACCTTGGCTCCAGGGCTCTCGACTCACCGCCTGGGAATGCCTGCAGGAGCAGATTCCGGCCACGGTGATTACCGACAGCATGGCCGCCCACTGTATGCAGCAGGGCATGGTTGATGCCGTAGTCGTGGGGGCCGATCGCATTGCGGCCAATGGCGATACGGTCAATAAAATTGGCACCTACGGGTTAGCGCTCGCGGCCAAAGCCCACAACCTGCCCTTTTTAGTGGCGGCACCGCTCTCGACAGTGGATTTCAGTCTGCCTGATGGCACCCAGGTGGAAATTGCCCAGGGCAACGAAACCGACGTCTGTCGGTTGGGCGATACGGTGACCTGTCCGGCTGGGGTCAAAACCAACAACCCGTTGTCAGACGTCACGCCGGCTGACTTAGTAACCGCGATCGTGACGGAACGCGGGGCGATCGTGCCCAGTGAGTTAGCCACCCTCGCCTCTCACCAAAAGTAAAAAGTCCGTAGCACCCGAGAAACTTAAAAATTGCTCGGCAATAAACTGTCAGACCAGAGCTCCTTGGACTTTAACCAGTCTTGGCTAAAGAGTCGTGACTGATAACGCGCCCCGCTATCACAGAGAATCGTCACAATCGTGTGGCCTGGCCCCATTTGCTTCGCCAGCTTCACCGCCGCTCCGACGTTGATGCCCACCGAGCCGCCCATAAACAAACCGTCCTTGTAAAGCAGTTGATACACGGCCTGCAAAGCTTCGTGATCATTCACCTGAATGGCATCGTCAGCCGGGGCTCCGGCCATGTTGGCAGTGACCCGGCTGTTGCCAATGCCTTCCGTAATCGAGTTGCCGCTGGTGCTAATTTCGCCCGTTTTGACATAGCTGTAGAGACCGCTACCCATGGGGTCAGCCACCACACAGCGAATGTCGGGATTTTTGTCTTTAAAGAACATCGCTGCGCCTGCGTAGGTGCCACCCGTGCCCGTCGCGGCCACCCAGCCATCCACTTGGCCATCCGTCTGCGCCCAGATTTCTGGCCCCGTCGTTTCGTAGTGGGCGCGGCGATTGGCGAGGTTGTCAAATTGATTAGCCCAGATGGCGTTGGGCGTTTCTGCCGCGATCCGCGCTGACAGCTTCACGTAATTGTCAGGATTTTTGTACGGCACCGCTGGGACTGGCCGCACCTCGGCCCCTAACGTTCGCAGCATATCCATCTTTTCTTGAGATTGCGTCTCAGGGATGATGATCAGGCACTTGTAGCCCTTCGCGTTACAGATGTGGGCCAAGCCAATGCCGGTATTGCCCGCCGTGCCTTCGACCACCGTGCCGCCCGGCTGCAACAGACCCTGCTCTTCAGCATCTTTGATAATAAATAAAGCCGCTCGATCTTTGACTGACCCACCAGGATTCAGAAACTCCGCTTTGCCCAGAATTTCACAGCCGGTCGCTTCACTAAAACTATTGAGCCGAATGAGGGGAGTATTTCCGATGGTGGCGACAAAGCCTGATTTAATATCCATCCTGAGTTCTGATAAGAAACGAAACTTCTCTACACGCTTATCCTAAGGGGTAACGGCTCTGAGCTAAATGCCTCATCACGATTCAGAGCGGGAATCCGGCAGGATGAATCCGGCAGGCCGCAAGTAGAAATCAGCAGCCGACGCGCAATCCTGAACTCCCAACCGCTTTGTGGCACGAATCAATTTCGGCCGGGCCAGGGTTTAGCCACTGAGATTGAGTAAAACTGTCGATTCAGGCGCTCCTTACAGACTCAACCTCCCACACAGCAGGGATTAATCCTGTAACAAAGCCACCCCAACCTCAAAATTCCGTGGGGTTACCTTTCTCACCGAATACTCAAAATCCCAACCTTCGAAACTCCGAAGTCCACACTCAAATCCCAAATTCCGCTAAAGGCTCAGCCGTGAACCTTGGTCTCAAGTCGTCACAATGTCCTGTTGAGCTGCCCACAGGCCAATATCACTGCGATTGATGGCCGCCGCCATGAGGCTAGGAAATTGGTCAGGCGTGCAGGCAAAAGCCGGGCTCCCTAAACCAGCAAAGACGGCAGCGTTATGGTGGTCAAAGCTGGGGGCACCGTCGTCATTGAGGGCCAGCAAGGTCACCATTTGCACCCCTGAGGCGATTAGCGCACCGACCCGCTTCAGCATGGCGTCTCGGTTACCGCCCTCATAGAGGTCGCTAATGAGGATCAGGATCGTCTCCTGTGGCTGACGAACCTGTGCTTGACAGTAAGCCAGCGCTCGATGAATAACGGAGCCGCAGCCGAGCTGCGGCCCAAAAAGCTCATCCACCGGATCTTGGAGCAACTCGGTGAGGTCAACGACGGCAGTGTCAAACATGACGAGCCGGGTGCTGACGGCCGGAATGGAGGCCAGCACGGCGGCAAAGATGCTGGCGTAAACGACGGAAGCCGCCATCGAACCGCTCTGATCGACACACAAGATGATGTCTTTGAGGGCCGATCGCTTGCGGCCATAGCCAATCAGCCGTTCGGGAATGATGGTCTGATAGTCGGGCTGGTAGTGGCGCAGGTTGGCGCGAATGGTGCGGTGCCAATCAATCTCATGGTGGCGGGGCCGATGGTTGCGCTGACTGCGGTTGAGGCTACCCACCACGGCCTGCTGCATCGGACTCTGGAGACGACGCAGCAGCTCGTCAACGACTTTGCGCACGACTAGCCGCGCTGTTTCTTTCGTCCGCCCCGGAATGACCCGATTTAGAGACATGAGATTGGCCACCAGGTGCACGTCGGCCTCGACGGCTGCCAGCATTTCGGGTTCGAGCAGCATCTGATGTAGGTTCAGCCGTTCCAAAGCGTCTTGCTGCATGACGCGAACAACCGCACTGGGAAAGTACTCACGAATGTCGCCTAGCCACCGAGCTACGTTGGGAGCCGATTTTTCTAAGCCGCCGCGCCGCTCTTGGTTGCCGTCGTACAGGGCAGCCAGGGCTTGGTCCATCGAGAGCCCCGCCGCGCCTAGCAGATTGCTGACGGCCTCACCGCCCTCGCTGCAGATGCCATCAGCCTCGCCGCCCCCGAGAATCAGTCGCCAGCGGCGCAGTCGTTCCGTATTGCCGTCATTTGTCAGACTCATAGCGTCACCGATGAAGTAGAAAGGCCCAACAGTTGGGCGATGAGGGGGAGGGCCGCATCTGCACGATCGCGATCGAACGGCCCCAGATCACTCTCCCGTTCGCGCCGCCCTAGCCGCACCCGTTCGCCCATCTGGCGACGTTCAGGGGCCGTGAAGTTGGCAAACGTGCGGCGCAGCAGCGGCAACAGTGCGGTAAAGGTCTCGCCAGATAGCTGCGTGACCCAGTCATCCAGCACCGGCCAGATCGCATCATCGTGAATCAGCAGCAGACCACTGCCCTGCAGAAAGCCTTCGACCCAGGCGGCAGCCTGCGGCGGCTCGGTCGCCAGAGAGAGGGCCAGACCTAACCGTCTGGCGGCTTCTGAGGGGGGCAAGGTGCCGTCATCTAACAGCAGCCGACAGCAGCGACCGGCCACCAGCCCCGGCAAGGTCATCTGGTTGGCTAAGTGTTGCAGCGTTGCTGACCAGCTTTGGAGGTGTGACGCCTGCTGAAGTAGCTTGAGGGCGCTGTGGGTGGAGTTGATGGCTCCAAGCATCAGGGTAGCGGCGTCATCATCGAGCGAGGCACAGGCTCCCGGCAGGCCAATGCAGATGCGCGTCACCAACCCATCCACCACCTGAGTGACGGCGGCACTGTCGGTCTGGCGCACATCGCGATAGCGCAGCACCGTCACCAGGTCAGGCAGGGCAGCCATGAGGTGCGTCACGTCACTGGCCACCGCCGCGATCGCCTGCAATTGCTCAATCAACGGTGTCACGGCGTCCGTCAGGGCGGCCAACAGCACCTGGTCGAGCAGACCCGTTAGCGCGGCTAGCGTCTGCGCGGCGGCGGCCTGGGCCTGCACTGCGGCGGTTGCTGCCGTCCTGACGATATTGCCCCAGTGCCCTGCCTCAATCACCTTCAGGCTGAGTTCTGGATACCAGCGCAGCTGCCAGGCTTCTTTGAAGGTACCTTTGCCGCTGGTGGATTGCCGGTGGCCCCAGGAAATATCGAGCAGCGATAGGCGATGCAGCAAGTGCGATCGCTCCAAATCTAGCGGCTTGCGCAGATCCAGCGTCAGCAGCTTCTCGTTGGCCTCGGGCTTAAGCCGCAACCGCTTTTGCCGCTGTTGCAGATCTTGCTGGAGGGGCACCAAGGGCGTTTCAGCAGGCACCTGACCGAGGCGATCGCTGACAATGAGTTGCTGGTGAATCAGCTGCATCGGCGTGGCATCGCCAAAGCAGAAAATGGTTTGTGCCGCCTCGTTGAATTCGGTTAAACCGGGCGTCGTCGAGTCCCGCAGGGCCGCCAGCGTCTCGGCCAGCCGCACCGCCTCAATCACGCTGGCTGAAGACGCCTCCAAGTCGGCCGCGCGCAGCAACCGCGCGACTCGCGTCATCCAGCGAATCGCCGTCTGATTGGCCGATGGGGTTGAGGCCGACGATCGCCACAGGTGCTCATACCAACCGGGCGAGGTGATCCCGGCCCCATAGCCGCTGCTGCTGGCTAACCGCCCGTAGGTCCAGGGAATCCAGGTCGCTTTCACTTTCACTTTGGGCAGACCCTTGAGTAAGGCGTTGTCATGCTTTTGCGGGGGCAGCGGCTCGCTCAGGGCGGGGGCATGCCAAGCGCCACACACCACGGCAATCGCCTGAAATCCGGCTTTCTGCGCCTGCCGAATCGTCCGTCGCATGTAGGCTTCCCGCTGGGCTTCGAGGCGATCGCTGGGATTGGCCACATTCGGCGGGTGGGTCTGCTCCACTTCTTCCCGAAGCGCCGTCATCGCCGCCAAAATCGCTTCAAATAGAGCGGTACTGTCTTGCCGTTGTTCGACCAGATGCTCCCACCAGCGTTCGCTATCGCGATAGCCCGCTGCCTCAGCCAACCAGCTCAACGGGTCAGCCGGCAGCGATCGCTGTCTGGGTTCTCCCGTCTGCTCTGGTGCTGGGTCGCCTGCCGGTGCTGGGGTCTTTTCACCTGCACGCGCCGCCTCTTCCCCCTGCTGCTGCTCAGCGCTCAATGCTAATCGATGGGTCTGGGGCAAATCCATAAACTGCACGGGTACGTCCTGCTCCAGTACGTAGCGCATGGCTTGCCACTCTGGCGAGAACTCAGCAAAAGGATAAAAGGCCGCTTGCTGGAGCTGATCCGGCGCATAGATCAAGAGCGCCACCGGTGGTTTCATCTCGGCCTGAGCGGCCAGCGCCAGGGCGGCGTCTGCATCGGGAGGCCCTTCCACCAGCACGATGTCGGGCTGCAGGTGGTGGAGCGATCGCACTAAACTTCTCGCTGAGCCCGGCCCATGGTGGCGAATGCCAAAAACAGTAACGGTCATGTGCTTGCTAGGGAATAGGGAGTAGGGAACAGGTGACAGATTTTGAGTTAAGCGGGAGTTACTAGTACTAGTCGGAGAGCTTGAAACACTTATCTGATAGGGTTTTAGGTCTTTGATCTGGCATTTTTGATTCCGCGTAGTGGCACTCGTTAGCCCAGCTCACGGCAGGCCCGGTACAAATCGCGCCAGCCGTCTCGCTCCTTAACCACCGTTTCCAAATACTCTTGCCAAACCACCGCATCCTGCACGGGGTCTTTGACGATCGCACCGTAAACACCGGCAGCCAAATCGTCAGAGCTGAGGCTGCCATCGCCAAAATGGGCCGCTAACGCCAGGCCGCTGCTGACGACCGAAATCGCCTCGGCGGTGCTGAGGGTGCCGCTGGGAGATTTCAGCTTGGTTTTGCCATCGGCAGTGACGCCACTCCGCAGTTCTCGAAAAATGGTGACAACGCGATGAATTTCAGTCAGGGCCGGGGCTTCGGCGGGTAATTCCAGAGCGCGACCGAGGCTCTCGACCCGCTTTTGCACAATCTGCACTTCTTCATCTACCTGACTGGGCACCGGCAAAATGACGGTGTTGAATCGGCGCTTGAGGGCGCTGGAGAGTTCATTGACCCCTTTATCACGATTGTTAGCGGTGGCAATCAGGTTGAAGCCTTTGACGGCCTGCACTTCTTCACCAAGTTCGGCGATCGGCAGCATTTTTTCCGATAGAACGGTAATCAGCGTGTCCTGCACATCGGCGGGAATGCGGGTGAGTTCTTCTACGCGAGCGATCTTGCCCGCTGCCATCGCATTCATCAGTGGGCTGGGGACGATCGCCTGCATCGACGGCCCTTTGGCCAACAGCTCAGCATAGTTCCAGCCGTAGCGAATGGCCTCCTCGCTGGTGCCCGCCGTGCCCTGAATCAGCAGCGTGGAATCGCCAGAAATCGCCGCCGTCAAGTGCTCCGACACCCAAGATTTGCCCGTGCCGGGAATGCCGTAGAGTAGCAGGGCGCGATCTGTCGCCAGTGTCGCGATCGCCACTTCCATCAGCCGTCGCTGGCCCACGTACTTGGGCGAAATCTCGGTGTACCCCAAAGAAAAAACATCAAAAAGGTCGCTACCGACCAGGGTGATAGTCGCCACTTGGGCGGCCGCTGGCGAACGTCCGCTTCCCTTAACGCGACAAGTTCCG
>CALCPB010000996.1 GCA_937897665.1 uncultured Halomicronema sp.
CTGGAGAACAACAGCCCGAGCACAAATACCAGCAACAGTCCCAAGTAGAGAGAGGTGCGGTTGAGCTCGACCGGTTGCTTGTTCGGATTCTGATTCCGATCCATAAAAAGGCTCCTATCGTTGTATAAACTGCATTGCCGCGATCGCACCTAGGAAGAAAACACTAGGAACCGCCAAAGTATGAACCGCTAGCCAACGGACCGTAAAAATAGGATAAACCGTGGGCTCGTTAGGGGCGTTTGTCATGCCAATTCACCAATCTGCTAAAACTTACTAACTCGTTGCTGAGATGATTTTTGGGGTAAACTACTCGCCCAAAAATTCTTTGATCTGTTGCTCCGCTTCGTAGCGGTCAGAGACAATCGGTAGCTCCATCTGATTGCTCTGGTAGTACTCGTTAGGCCGCGGTGTGCCAAACGCATCGTAAGCCAGCCCAGTGCTAACAAACAGCCAACCTGCCACATTTAGGGCCGGAATCGTGATGCTGTGGATCACCCAATAACGAATACTGGTAATAATGTCGCCAAATGGCCGTTCGCCAGTATCACCTGCCATATCAACCTCTCATGTAACGTGTGTATCGATCCGATTTCTAAATGATACGGAACTCAGGATTCCATCACAAGTAAGATTTGTAGTTACGTCATTATTTGCGGGGATCACGCTGCTTTTTCGGCAGCATATCTCAACAAATAGCCGTTTTGCCCCAAAATGAACCCCTGCTCCGGCGTATTGAAGACGATGCGGTAAAGGTTGGAAGGCGTCTCATTCACATCGGCATCTTTGTACCAGGTCAACCCTGCATCAGGGCTGTAGTAAAGGGTGCCGCTACCGCCCGAAACCCAAAGCTCTTCTGGGGTTTGATAGGCTGCATCCAAAAAGCCCCAACTGCTGACAAATTCTGGGTTAACGGGTTCTTGCCAATCGTCTTCTTCACCCGTGGGCGAAAACTGAATTTGTCCCCCCCGTTCCAGCAGCCAGAGGCCACCGCTCTGGTCAAAACCAATATTCTGCAAGCGACGAGAACTTTCGCGATTGTAAGGGTGCCATTCCAACTCACCGGGTTTCCAGAGCGAGTAAAAATTGCCGCGCGATGAGACGGCAGCATAGCTGCCATCCGCGTTGCGACTCATGTTACGAACCACGCCGACGGCACCTAGCACCAGTCCTTTCCAATTTTTGCCGGCATCGCGAGTGCGATAGATGGCCCCCACATCGGTGGCCAGTTCTGCTTCCTGTGGGGCGAGCGCCGCCACCAAAAAGGGCTTGCCGGGTAGCTGGTCACTCAGGGGCACGCGCTCCCAGGTGTCGCCGCCATTCGTGGTGTGCAACAAAATTTGCGGTTGGCCCGCGACCCAGCCTTCATCGTCGACAAAGCTGACGGAGGTGAACGTAAAGTTTTGATCGTCTAAATCCAGCGATCGCTCGTTCCAGGTCTCACCGCCGTCTTGAGTTTCTAAGAGGGTGTTGCGGCTGCCGACCAGCCAACCGTGGTTGCTATCGCCCGTGAATGCCACATCCGAGAAGGTGGCCTCCGTATCAATATGGATCATTTCCCAGGGGTTGTTTTCTAGGGTGGGTAGAAAAGCATTGCCGCAGCCGAAGCACATGAGTGCCACCGCTGCGATCGCCCCAAACTTTCTCAGATGAACTAACAAACCACGCATTCCAGATCGACATCCAAAGAGACAACAAAGACCGAAAATTGACCCATAACCCAGTCGGGGAAAGAGCTATCGCAAGCCATAAAGACTCAAGAAGAACAGAAATCCCAGGGCGAGCGCACCGAAGATCAACACACTTTTTTGCCCTGGCGTTAAGACGTTGACCCCCAGCCCGTAATTCAGATTTTCCTTAAAGCCTGAAGGGGTGCCAGCTGGCCCAATGTTGGCAAATCGCTTTTTTTGAGCGCCACACACCGGGCAGCGCCAATTCAGGGGAACATCCTGAAACGGTATCCCAGCAGGAACATTGCCGCGATCGTCCCCCTTGACTGGCTCATAGGTATAGCCGCAGGCAAGGCACTCAAACTGATCCATCTCCCTCGGCGTGAGTGGGATCGCCGCCGCCTCGGGCGTTTCCTCAGCTCCCGCTGACTCATCACCCGATACGGCCTTGACCTCATCTACTGGTTGATTAGGTTCGGTCGACATAGCGGTGTTCCCCTTAGCTAATTAACGCTGCCTCAACCAGCCTGCGGATATCTGTCAAGCATCCGTCAGGCAAAGCTTTCCACAAAAATGAAATAATTGTTACCAATTATGACATAGAACGTTTCTTGACCCCGTCTCTCCCTGACTTTTCCCGCCGGGCGCAACGACAAGGCCGCCTGGTTCAGCTCCGTCATCTCTCCCGTCCGTGCCACAGCAAACCCTATAGAAACCCTAAGAAAAATTGAACTTCAGAGTCGGTTCTGAAGCTCTACGGAATGTAAACTAAGGTAGATAATGCATACACTACGACCTATGCAGCTGTGAATGAGGACAGGCAGTGTTTGTTTTAGACGGGTACGAATACCTATTAGTATTTCTTCTCCTCTGTAGCTCCGTTCCGGTTTTGGCTTTGGGGATTGCCTATTTCCTCCGGCCCAAGCGAGAGGGCGCTAGCCGCAAAACGACTTACGAATCCGGCATGGAGCCGATTGGCGGCGCTTGGATTCAGTTCAATATCCGCTATTACATGTTTGCCTTGGTTTTTGTCATCTTCGATGTAGAAACCGTTTTCCTCTATCCCTGGGCAGTTGCCTTCAATCAGCTGGGGCTTCTAGCCTTTGTTGAGGCTTTAATCTTTATTGGGATTCTCGTGGTGGGTCTTGTTTATGCTTGGAGAAAAGGAGCATTGGAATGGTCATGAATCCTCAAGGAAAAGCACCCATGTTGGCTCCTGATGAGCGGCTAGCAAATCCTATCGGCACGCCTACGGTGACTCAGGATTTGTCGGAAAACGTCATTCTGACCACTGTCGACGACCTCTACAACTGGACTCGGTTGTCGAGCTTGTTTCCGATGCTGTACGGTACCGCCTGCTGTTTTATCGAATTTGCAGCCCTGATTGGCTCGCGATTTGATTTTGACCGGTTTGGTCTGCTACCTAGAGCCTCTCCGCGACAAGCCGATCTGATCATTACAGCCGGCACCGTCACGATGAAGATGGCCCCGGCCCTGATCAGACTTTACGAGCAGATGCCAGATCCTAAATACGTCATTGCGATGGGTGCCTGCACCATTACAGGTGGCATGTTCAGCATGGATTCTCCCACCGCTGTACGAGGCGTTGATAAGCTCATTCCCGTCGATGTTTATATCCCGGGCTGTCCCCCGCGTCCAGAGGCGATCTTTGATGCCATCATCAAGCTGCGCAAAAAGATTTCGACCGAATCGTGGGCAGATCAAGCCAGTCTGGGTCAAACTCACCGGTATCATGCTGTGAAGCACGAGTTAAAGTCGGTTGTTCCCATTTTGACCGGTAAATATCTGCAGATGGGTACCCATGAGGCGCCGCCTAAGGAGTTGATGGCCGCTATGGGGATGCCGATGTCTGCGGCCTCCCCAGAAGCCGTGAAGCAGGAGGAAACGAATGGCTGAAGATCAATCAACGTCCGAGAATGCAACTGCTGAGGAAGGTGCGATCATCGAGGCTGGACCGGTTTCTAAGTGGCTTACGGAAAACGGCTTTGGTCATGATTCTCTGGCCCCTGATCATTTGGGCATTGAGGTGTTGACAGTCGAACCTCAGTTTTTGATCCCTGTTTGTACGGCTCTGTTTGCTTACGGGTTTAACTATTTGCAATGTCAAGGGGCCTATGACGAAGGGCCGGGCAAGCAACTCGTCAGCTTTTATCATCTGACTAAGGTCAGTGATAATGCGACTGATCCTGAAGAAGTGCGCGTTAAAGTTTTCCTGCCGAGAGATAACCCGAGCCTGCCTTCGGTCTATTGGATCTGGAAAGCCGCAGATTGGCAGGAGCGCGAAAGCTACGACATGTACGGCATCATTTATGAGGGGCATCCGAACCTCAAGCGCTTGTTGATGCCCGAAGATTGGGTCGGTTGGCCGCTGCGCAAAGACTACGTGTCGCCTGACTTCTACGAGCTTCAGGATGCTTACTAGATTGACAAGCGAATAGGTTGATTCTGACGGAGCGTAAGCAGTGGCTACGCTCCGTTTTGTTTGCTGGTAGGTAGAGGATGGCCTGAATCCGACTCAAAAAAGTTGTGCGAAACCGAGGCGCGATCTCCTGAAAGGCATCGGCTATGGCTCGATCAGACTGCTCACGAGTATGTTGGGAATCACTGAGTCATCCCAGGTTGCCGGTTGTTCGCCGATGCGAACGATAACCAGCGATTGAGAGGGCACGACAAAGACCCTTTGGAGTCCTCGACCATCGAGTAAAAAGGTGGCAGCCGCCAGAAACGGGACTGTTGCCGCAGTGTCGACGTTGGGGTGGTCGGGGGTGCGGGCTGCGACCCAGATATGTTTGCCGAAGGTTGCTTCTAATGGTGAAGGGGTCAGCATCTCTGTGATCCAGTTGGCGGCGATAATGCGGGTGTTGGCAAACTGACCCTGATGGAGCAGCATTTGGCCGACTCTCGCCCAATCGCGAGCCGTGGCGAAAAAGCAGCAAAAGGTTTTGGCCATCCCGTTGGGGCGATCGAGCCAGACTGCTGCATCTTGAGCTGCCAACGGCTGCCACAATTGCGAAGATAGGTAGTCGCTATAGGCCATGCCCGTCGCCCGCTGCAGCACGACCGCGAGAATTTGACTATTGACGTTGTTGTATTCAAAAACTTGTCCTGGCGGCTTGACGCTGGGCACCTTAAGGGCAGTTTTCTCAACGGTAGAGCCGACATAGAGTTGCACGAGATCAGACAGGGGGCTGCTGGTACTGTCTTCGTTACGCAGGCCTGACTGCATATAGAGCAAGTCTTTAAGCGTAATCTGATTACGTTCGTCTCGACGCCATTCGGGTAGATAGTTAGCCGCCACTTCGTCCAGTGAGGTAATCGAACCTTCCGCGATCGCCTGACCAATCAAGAGCCCGACGAGGCTTTTGGACATCGACATCGCATTGAACCTCGACGTTTGGTCATACCCTTGCCAGTATTGTTCCAACACAATGGCGTCTCGATGCATGACGATGAGCCCGGTCGAATTGCGGGTGGCGGCATACTCTGAGACTTGCTGCAGGGCCTCCGCAAACTCTGGTGATGGCGCTGCCGTTGCCATCGGTAACGCAGTTTGATACCGTCCAGCGACTGGGGCCAGGGGGCGATACCACTCGACTGCCATGATGGGCGCGTCGGGATACGTCGCCGCTCGGGAAACCAGTCGCCAATCCACCAGCGTCAGCATGACTGTCAGGGCGATCGCCATGACTAAGAGGATGCGTTTGTAGAGATGACGTCGAAGCATAAGAGCCGAATAAGTATGGTTTAGCGTTCAAAAGTCGCAAGGCGAGTACCCGGCGGGAAGGGCAGAGCCCCTCGGCGTTTGAGGTCAAGTATTTCGCCTTCCCAAGGCCGCGTTTCTAATTTTGCTGGTCCAGAAATTAGGGGCACGTGGTGTCAACCTCTTACTCTCGGCCAATGCTTATTTCATCAACGCCACCATAAACTAAAAGCAGTGGATACCTTGCAGCTCAACCTATGACCCCATCTGAATTGCCTACACAGAGTTGGATTACCCGCTGGTGGCAATCTTTGGGGCCGTTTACGCGAACGCTGATGATTCTATTGGCGGCTCCTCTGATCGTGCTAAACGTTTGGGCGATCGCCCAAATTTTTGATTATTTTCGCGAAATCTTGGTCGCGGTGATTGTGGCCTCTTTGCTGGCGTTTTTGCTGAGCTATCCCGTCTCTTGGCTGAAGCGGATTGGCGTTAAGCAAGGTCTAGCGTCAGTTTTTGTGCTCCTCAGCGCCGTGATTTTGTTTCTGACGGTCGGCATCACCATTTTGCCTTTGGTAATTGAGCAGGCGCAGCAGCTCGTGATCAAGCTGCCCGAATGGTTTGATTCGGGCCGAGGCCAGTTGCTGATGCTGGATGGGCGGTTTGAAAACTGGGGGCTGCCATTCAACTTAGATGGTCTAATTGAGCAGGTGAACGATCGCCTTAAGCTGCGGTTTGAGCAGATTGCGGGAGAAGCGCTCAATCTCACCTTTGGCGTAGCGTTATTCACCGCCAATAAGCTCCTAGATATTGTGTTGGCGATCGTGCTGACCTTTTATCTGTTGCAGCACGGCGACGATGTTTGGGATGGCATTATCGGCTGGTTACCGAGCAAAATTCAGCGGCTGTTTTCGGAGACTTTACGCCTCAGCTTTCGCAATTACTTTTTGGGCCAGTTCATTATCGCTACCTTTATGGGGCTAGCGCTGACGGTCATTTACTTGGTCGTGCAGGTGCCCTTCGGCCTTTTGTTTGGCATCACCATTGGCTTGGCAGCCTTGATTCCCTTTGGTGGCACGGTGGGCATCGTGGTCGTTACGCTGCTGGTCGGTCTGAGAGATGTCAGTATCGCCGTGAAAGTCTTGGCGCTGTCGGCGTTAGTACAGCAGCTTGTTGAAAATGTTTTAGCGCCTCGGGTGCTCGGCAGCTTTACTGGCCTTAATCCTTTCTGGGTCTTCATTTCACTGCTTTCGGGGGCGCGTGTGGGTGGGCTGCTGGGGGTGATTGTGGCCGTGCCGGTAGCGGTGGTGATTAAAGAAGCCTTTACGGCAATGCGGGCCGCTCGTCGAGCCGGTGAAGAAATTGAGCCGACCCTTGATATGGCAACAGAATTAGCGGATAGCAACCCCCTCGAAATTCTTTCTAAAACGGCGACAGGAGCGCCGCTGCTTTCAGACAGTCAGGATTAGCCACAGCAGCTAAGCTCGCACTTTTCCTAAGCGAGGCAGCTATCTGACCTGTGACA
>CALCPB010000997.1 GCA_937897665.1 uncultured Halomicronema sp.
GCAAGAAAGAACCCAATCGCTCGAACAGACCCTCAAGCAATTACACGATAGCGAGACCAATTATCGCTCCCTCGTCGATCACCTGCATGCCGGGGTCGTGGTGCACGATCACCAGAGCGCCATTGTGATGTGTAATCCAGCTGCTTGCCAACTGTTAGAGACCCCAGCCCAAGAGCTGCTGGGCCTCAAATCCGAAGACTTTCGCCGACCAATGGTAGACGAGTTTGGCGCCCCCCTAGCCCTCGAACAATACCCCGTCAACCAGGTACTGGCCAATCACCAGCCGCTGTATAACTTTGTCCTCGGGATTCAGTCAGCCCAGTCGCCAGATTCGACCTGGGTACTCATTAACGCCTTCCCTACGTTTGCCGCGTCGGGGCAGCTCCAGCAGGTCGTCGTGACCTTTGCTGATATCACCGATCGCAAAATCGCCGAAGAAAAACTACGCTATCGAGCCCTGCACGATACCCTGACCGGGTTGCCCAATCGCACCCTGCTCGTCGAGCGGCTAGATCATGCGATTCAACGGCTGAAACGGCAGCCTGATCACCTATTTGCCATCTTATTTATTGACCTAAACCGCTTCAAAGTGGTGAATGACAGCTTGGGACACGTCGTCGGTGATCAGCTGCTCAAACAGGTGGCCCAACTGCTAGCCGGTCATGTTAGAAGTCTGGATACCGTCGCTCGCCTCGGCGGCGATGAGTTTGTGATTTTACTGGAGCAGATTGCGAGCCCCAAAGAAGTGATTCAGGTAGTTGAGCGCATTCAGCAAGATCTCAAGCGGCCCATGACAGTGATGGGGCACACTGTCTTTACCACTGCCAGCATTGGCATTGCCCTGAGCAATCTAGGCTATGTCCGCGGCCAAGATATTTTGCGCGATGCTGACAACGCGATGTATCGTGCCAAAGCGCAAGGCCAATCGGGCTACGCCGTCTTTGACCCGGCCATGCATCAGAGTGCCGTCAAACTCTTAGAACTCGAAACCAATCTCCGGCAAGCACTGGTACATCAAGAGTTTAAGCTGCACTATCAACCCATCATCAATCTGCCCGCCCAACAGCTCATGGGGTTTGAGGCGCTCGTGCGGTGGTGTCCGCCCACCGGCCCGGTGATTGCGCCCAATGACTTTATCCCCTTAGCGGAAGAAACGGGCCTGATTATTCCGCTCAGCGAATGGGTTTTGCAAGAAGCCTGCAGTCAAATGCAGACCTGGTGCACCACCATGACCGCCGCCAAATCCCTCAAAATGAGCGTCAACATCGCGTCCCGGCTGTTTCAAGACGCGCAGTTTTTTGAAAAGTTAGATCAGACCTTGGTGCAGACTCAGTTGGCGGCTCACAATCTCAAGCTCGAAGTCACCGAAAGCGTCTTACTCAAAAATGTCGAAGCCGTGTTGTCCACCCTTTCCAAACTGCAAGAGCGCCAAATCGAAATCAGTTTGGATGACTTTGGCACCGGCTATTCCTCTCTGAGCTATCTCAAGCAGTTTCCGATTAATACGCTCAAAATCGACAAGTCATTTGTTGACAGCCTGGAGCAGGCCAGTGATACCAGATTGGTGGCAGCGATCAATCAAATCGCCAATGCATTTCAGATGACGGTGGTGGCTGAGGGCGTCGAAACGCGATCGCAGCAGCAGTGGCTGAACAACTTGGGCTGTGGAGCCATTCAGGGCTATCTGATTGCCCCGCCTCTGTCTGCCACTGAGGCCGAAGCCTTTATGAAGACAGCGCGCTTTTTGCCAAATTTGGTCACGTGATGGGAGCGTAGAGGCTAAAGGATGCCAGAGTCAGGGTGAAGACTGTCGGTTCGTTGATTTTTGCGCATCGTCTGGAATAAAGGTGGAGACTGGTCTGAGAATTTGCCTTCAATCCCTGTATTGGTCTAGGTTTCAGGGAAATCAGTCAATGGAGATATCTCCGATGTCAACGCCTCAATCCCGCACGACCTCAGAGCGCAGCGATGATATCCCTTGCTCCTGCATCACCTCCAGCAATTACAGTTAGACGAATAGGGTCAAGCCGGTCCAGGGCTGAGCAAGACAAGGTTTTGCTGCTGCAGCGATCGCACATCCTCCAACGTACTTTCGACGGTCTCTAGCAACTCGCCGACGGTCTGGCTGCCGGCGGCTTGGCCACAGGCAACTAAAAACTGCCACGGCGACTGTTCCAGCTTGATCAGCTGATAATCCTGGTTAAAGAATTGGGGGCTGTCTTGCCAATTTTCTAAACAGGGACTGGGTTCTGGAATCGCGCTGAGCAGAGCATCGTCATTGGCCCAGGTTTGTTGAACCAGCGGCGGACGAGCGAGGAAAAACTCATAGTGGGTAATGGCTGAAGGATCTAGCAGTTCGATGAGCCGATAGCGTTGGCGATCGCTCAAGCCTTGTGCCCGTTCCAGCAAGTCTGGTGCAGTGCCCACTAACCGCTCTAAGTCCCAGACCTGGGGATTCGAGAAGCCGACAAACTCTAGCCCTGAGGCGTCAATCAGCTCAAAAACGGTATTGATGTTGTAGTCAATTTCTTGGGGATGCACGTACATGTCGGCAAAGCATTCATCGCGCTGATTTTCCCAAGACCAGCGTTCTTTTTCTCGCTGCCGTAGTCGATTGTTTTCTGGCAAGGCAGCAAAGAGCTGTCGGCCCACCGCCACCCCGTCGGGATAGTCACCTCGGCGATCGCCCTGCAAAAGCGCGATCGCCTCCTGCATGAGCTTGATTTCCCAGCGGCCCAGTTCGCCATACACAAACACGTGCAGCAAACCGCCGGGGGCCAGCTTTTGCGCCAGTGCCTGAATGCCCCCCTGAGGATCGGGCGTATGGTGTAACACGCCCACACAATTAATCAGGTCAAACTCGCCGGGCAATTGATCGACATCAAACAGGCTCAGGTGACGAAATTCAACGCCAGTCGCCCCCGACTTTTGACACCGTTCTCGGGCTACAGCCAAGGCCCCGGCACTGAGGTCAATGCCGACTACGGTGGCATCAGGATTGAGGTGTTCTAAATATTCCGTCCCCACCCCGGTGCCACAGCCCGCATCCAAAATCCGCGCTTGGAGACTCGCAGGCTTTTGCCCAGTGCAAAAAGCATAGGCAGTCAGCCAATTCCAGCGCCAGTTATAGCCAGGGGGAGCCTCATCTAATAAGGGTTCTGGCGGAAACGGGTAGGTATCGTAGAGTTTGGCTACCGCTGCGCTAATCTTTTGAGACTCTGACATAAATTAAAAGTGTCGTAGTTGATCGAGAGTTAGGGGGGTCAGCCACTCAACTCAGACGAACGCTCATTAGGCATTGGGCTTTGAACGTTGATCTCATTGCCGGCTGGAAAATGAGACGTCATCCTCATAGAACCATGATTAACCGGCACGAAGAACTCGCAGCCGTCTGAGAAATCAAGGCGAGTAGTGGCGGATTTCACTCTGTTCAGCGGGCTAAGCAGTTGAGGCAAATGGCCCACCGCACTCGTCAATGGTCGGCTTTATTGAGAACCTCACCCGGTCAGTGGCAAAGAATCTTATCAGATCGGCGCTATGAGCCGGATGAACTCAAAGCAATGGGGGTTATCTTGAGTCCCGTTTGGTTCACCATCGGCGCTAGAGTCAGCGCTCTGCTACGTCTAGCGAAACGGCAGTGCCCTCAGGTGCTTCTCCCGGTAGAGTCAGCAGTGCGCGATTAAACATGTGAGCTGATCCCTCTGACGCGCAGCTGATCCAAGGGAGATTAAGAGGCTTTCCTAAAAATGAATTTCGCGTAGTCTGAGTCAGACCCCCGACAATCGCTGAAAGCGCCCAACGAGAGAGGCATCTGTCCCACCGCCTTCAATTGGCATGTCGTCACACCCCCCTGACCTCCCTGGGAGCTAATCCTGTAGGGGTTTTGTCTCCGGATTAGACTATTGAAGACTACCTCCAACAGGAATGCACAACCTCATGTCAGAAATGATGCTAACGAGTCCGTTTCGACCGCAGGTAAAAAAAGTCTAGAGAAAGCCTATCAGCGAGCTTTGTCTAAACCAGGTCTATCATTTTCCCAATGTATGGGGAATAGCTTTCGCCAAACCGTTGCGAGCCTCCTTTCGCGCCCAGACATGAGTGACCAGCACCTGCTGTCAGGACATTTACAGAGTACGTTAGCGCGCGTCGCGGCGAGTGAACACGAGTACATCATTGCGGCGCAAGACACGACCTATTACAACTATTCCGGGCAATCCTCGATGACCGGATTAGGGACGATTCAAGGCAAGGTGCGGGGCTTGTTGCAACACAATATGCTGCTGCTCGATGAAGCCGGACTGCCTCTGGGTCTGCTGGCGCAACAATACTGGACGCGCCAAGGTGGCAAAGACTTGCCCGCTGGGGAAAAAGAGAGTCAGAAGTGGCACCAAGGCTTGAGTGCTGTCAACGAGCATCTGAGTGCGTCGAACAAGACGGTCGTCGTGGTGACTGACCGCGAAGGCGACATCTTTAGTCTCTTCAAGGCTGAGCGTCAGCCGCCCGTCGAGTTGCTCGTGAGAGTCCATCAGCCGCGCCATCTAGAAGTCGTCGCTCAGCAAGACGTCCACAAACTGCCGCAGGTCGCTCCCCACCTCGACGATTATGGTCAGTTTACCGTCAACATTGAGCGTCAAAACCGGGCCGTGCAAGTCGTCCTGAATCTGCGAGCGGGAGCTGTCAACGTCTATCCGGATAAGGATTTAAGTCCGAGCCGACATAAAACCCAAGGCTTATCGTTAGTCATCGCCCAAGAGGTGGCTTGTCTCGACCGCAAGACCCAACAGCCGCTCCCCCCACCGGAGCAACCCGCGCTCTGGTATTTGTTGACCTCTCTGCCGATTGATTCTCTAGAGCAGGTGCAACGAGTAGTTCAGTTTTATGCTTTACGTTGGCGCATTGAACGGTTCCACTACACGCTCAAGTCGGGGGCGCTGAATGTCGAAAAGTTGCAGTTTGACGACATCCACACCTTGATCAACGCCCTCGCGTTTTATTCAGTCGTGGCTTGGCAGCTACTATCCTTGACCTACGCTATTCGAGAAGACCCTCACCAAAGTGCTCTCGGTTTCTTTGAACCCTCAGAATTGCAGGTGTTACAGACGCTGACCTCTAAGACCATTGTCTCATTAGGCGAGGCGGTGTTAGCGCTGGGGCGGATGGTGGGCTTTGCCCCCTCTAAACAGCAGCCGTTCCCTGGGGTGAAAGTTCTAGCTACCGCTCTCGACAGATTGGCGTTTGCCTCGATGGGGTTTCAAGCGGCTGTAAAACCCCTACAAGATTAGCCTTGCGAGGGCTGCGCCGGCATCACGGGCTATTTCGCTGAAAAGCCATCTAGGAAAAGTCAGCAAGCTGCGTGGCGTCAAGCCTGCTCTTGATTAGGAAAGAACCCTAATTCGATCAAGGCTTTGCAGAGTTGCGACTTAGAAGGGGCCGACTTCGGGGCGGTTAGTCCCATCTCTCGGGCAGTTTCGAACAGTTCTCGCACGAGCGTATTAAGCGTGTAGGGTTCGCCTTCAATCGGACTCGTTTCGAAGCGTCCTTCATAGGCCAGCGTATACAGCTCTAGATGATGCATGCCCATGACTCGAGCCAATTTCCTCAAGGTTTCTGGCGTCGGACAGGTGCCTTTTAGGCAAGCGCCTCGAAGCCGGGGCTGAGCAACCCCTGACAGATCAGCCAGACGGTTCATACTGAGCCCTTCAGCATCTAGATACTTAAGGAGCATCCGCCCCAAGGGCGAGCAATCTTCGGGGGTGATTTGAAGCCTCGGGGGCATCTTGCTAACAAAAGTTAAATTAATAAAAATGACTTAAAAGAAAGTCGTCGCTAGGATAGCAATCTCAGGCAAGGCATTGCAGCCGTTCACAGGCTTGCCCAAATTTTGGCACCGTTGGCCAAGTCTCTTAAATTGCGCCCTGCGTAGGATAAAAGACCTAACCTGTCTGGCCCTTAACCATTAAGACTACAGGGATTGTTAGCCGATGTTTACACCTGTAAGGAAACTCTAACAATCATGGCAGCGATCGCTCTGAGACCGCTCTTGTGCTAGATGTCTGCCTTTGAGTTCCTGACCCTGGCTGGTTTGATCATGATTATGATCAAACCACTACAGAGAGCCCAGAATCGGTTAGAGTGATGACCTGGAACGACATCTCTAAAAGTCGTTTAGTGGCACCAAGATTGCCCTCGTCAAAATTTTGAATTGGCAGAAAAAGCATGGATGAATTGCACGTATTAATCCGCCAACAGGCCAGCTATTCAGACCTGGTTGATTGGATTCGTGAAAAAGAAGACTGTCAATATTTAACTGCCTGTGCCAAGCTCAATGCTGAATTAAAGCGATATCGCTTAAAACATTTGGCTTCCTAACGCCCCTCATCACCTCACCGCCAAATGACGTTGAGACCAGATTTGATTGCGATCGCCTCCAGTACATCCCTCAATCTGCCGGTTGGCGAGATCTAGGGGGGTTAGCCCACCTCGCTAGAGTGGCGGCTCACGGTACTGCAGATCTTCACCTCGCAAGGGGGCACGCTGATTTTCACCTCCATGCTCCGGCAGTAGCGGAGCGGCTGCAACCGTGCGCAATCTGCGTTGATCACGGCATCTGGTTTTGGTGGCCGGGCCGGGCCGACATTTCAACGCCCGGTCTGCCCGGCACTGATCAGCAATTTAGGAGCTAGCAAGCTTAAATTGATGGTCTGAAGAGTTGCTACTCTCTGCTCACAATTTACTCCATGCATCGATTCATCAAGCGTCATCCTAATTGCTCTGCAAGCAGCCTACAAATCGGATTCCCTTGCCTTAGGGCTCCCCAGCGTGGCCCAAATTGCCTGGACCGTCCACTCACTGAGAATGGCTAAAAGCATCCTAAAATTGACGCTGGCTGAGCCAGGTGAGATGTCCTAT
>CALCPB010000998.1 GCA_937897665.1 uncultured Halomicronema sp.
CGAGGACGTCGAACCATCCTCGCTGGGCTTGCGCTCGTCCCATTGCTATGGTCATTTCAAACCCTCTTATCTATAGCTAGGAATCCAGCATGTTTATCATGCAAGACTTTGCATGTTTATTGCAAAGCTGCGATCGCCTCGATAGAGGCCCTATACTCTGCTAATGAGAGGTTAGCCCTATCGGTGCGTTCTCAAATGCTCACAAGGTGAGTCATTAGAGAAATGCAGGTTTCTAATTATGATAGGGATTGATCCAATTTTTTACAATCTGATACTTAAATTCTCAGGTCATGATTGCATCCACACAAGCTAGTACAAACTCGGTTTTAAAGTATCCAGTGCTGGGGGCTCGGCGCCTCAGCAACTATTGGTGGGCAACGGTTATGTCTCTGGGAGCAACAGGATTTTTCCTGGCTAGCCTCTCCAGTTATCTACAAATCAACCTTCTACCATTTGCTGATCCCACTTCGCTAATTTTCATCCCTCAGGGCGTTGCCATGGGATTTTATGGCGTCGTCGGCATTTTGTTGGCGGGCTACCTCTGGGTCATCATTACGCTAGATGTCGGCGGCGGGTACAACGAATTTAATAAAGAGACCGGGAAGGTGCGGATCTTTCGTTCCGGCTTTTTGGGCAAAAATCGCAGTATCGAAATCGAGCATCCCCTGGACAAGGTTCAAGCCATCAGAGTCGATATTCGCGAAGGCCTGAACCCCAAACGAGCACTCTATCTGCGCGTCAAAGGCCGACCCGAAATTCCCCTCACCCGAGTCGGGCAGCCGCTGCCCCTCTCAGAGATCGAAAATCAAGGCGCTGAGTTAGCTCGGTTTTTGGAGGTGCCCCTCGAAGGGCTGTAGACCAACCAACCGGAGTAAGTACAGCGATCGCGACTTTAATGGTTGGATGAGCTCGTCATCAGTGCCACCTGAGATGGCGAAACTGGAGCGTGATGGCCAATTGTTTCGTATTTGGGCCTGCCTGGTGACTTTTGCATGGCAACGATAGGGATTTGCAATGTCGGGAAGTGATTAACTGAGCCCTGCAGGAAAGGAATTGCCTGGAAGCTAACAGCCATTTATTGAAGCTCATGCCGTCTCGTTCAAAATTCTCGACAGCGACACCTGTTTGCAACGATTTGCAATTAACTGGGATGCCTGTGTTCTGAGCTAGAGACTGGACTGCAGCCTCGCCGCTGGGCCGCCAATCCAGCGCTGACGGCCTTAATCTGAAACCGTTATGCGAGTTGGTGGCAGCTTCCCCTCAATTTGACGGCAAACATGCCAGAATGTATGGCCTCACTTCGTACACCCTTTGGAGCAAGCGATCAATGATAATGCAACTTCGACAATGGAGTTGGATACTCTGCCTGGTCGTGCTTTTAGCTGGCGTAGCTAGCTGCACCAATAATGAACCGACCGCTGATACAACCACTAGCGAGACGCCCTTAGAAGAGACCGTTCCACCCGCTGCAGAAACTCCGGCAGCGACCGCTGAACTTGACGCTAACTTGCCCGTTTTAGACGGGATGGCGATGGTTGAGATGCAGATCAACGGGAGTACCGTGGTCATGGAAGTTGACGGGACGAACGCCCCAGTCACCGCAGGTAATTTTGTCGATTTGGTCGCGCGCGGCGTGTATGACGGCGTGGCCTTTCACCGAGTGGTGAAATCGCCGGAACCTTTCGTCGTCCAGGGGGGCGATCCTCAGAGCAAAGATCCTTCGGTGCCGCTCCAAGCGTTGGGTACCGGCGGCTTTATTGATCCGGAAACGAATGAGCAGCGCTACATTCCCCTAGAGATTCAGCCAGTCGGAGCGGAGTCGCCAGTGTACGGTCAACCCTTACAAGCGGCTAACATCGCTGCCCCCCCGGCCCTCAGCCACACCCGCGGGGCCCTGGCGATGGCGCGATCGCAGCTGCCAGATTCGGCCTCGGCACAGTTTTATTTTGCTCTGGCTGATTTGCCGTTTTTAGACGGGAGCTATGCGGTATTTGGGTATGTCACCGACGGCATGGATGTCGTCGACGCCATTGAGCAAGGCGACATCGTCGAAACGGCCACGGTCGTCTCGGGGATTGAAAATCTCCGCCAGCCTGAATAGAAATTATTCATGGCGGTAGTCGTCACGGGGCTCGGATGGGTGTCGGCCCTCGGTCAAAACGCCCCTGAGAACTGGCAACGTTTGCTGCGAGGAGACAGCGCGATCACGCTACGTCAGCCTTTTGCCGCACTTGCCCCTCGCCCTTTGGCCATGATGGGCAAGTGGCCCAGCGATTTAAATACCCTGTTGTTGACGGCAGTGACTGATGCCATCACTGATGCCCAGTTGTCCTTACCGCTGCCGGACTGCGGCGTGGTGATCGGCAGCAGTCGCGGTTATCAGCGTGATTGGGAAGCGGCACTCGTGACTGATCAGGTGGCGGGTTGGCTGGATCATCTGCCTCACATGGGGGCAATTACCGTTGCTCGCCATCTGGCTAGCCAAGGGCCCGTGTTGTCGCCGATGGCAGCTTGTGCAACGGGTTTGTGGGCGATCGCTCAGGGAACGCAACTGATTCGCTCGGGGCAGTGCGACCAAGTTCTTGTGGGAGCGGGCGAAGCGCCCATAACTCCTCTGGCACTAACCGGGTTTGAGCAAATGCGGGCAATGGCTAAAACTGGCTGCTATCCCTTTGATCAACGGCGTGAGGGACTGGCCCTTGGCGAAGGGGCGGCTATGCTGATGCTCGAATCGGCAGAGGCTGCTCGGGCGCGATCGGCCCGCATTTACGGTCACGTTCTAGAGATGGGCCTCACCGCCGATGCCAACCACATCAGTGCGCCAGACTCAGCTAGTCATCAAGGGGGCCTCAGCGCGATCAACACGTGTCTGCGTCGTAGTGGCTTAGCTCCCACAGAGATCGATTTCGTTCATGCTCACGGCACAGGCACCGCCTTGAACGACGCTTATGAAGCCACGCTGATCCAAACCGTGTTTCCGCCTGATGTTTGGGTGACTGGCACCAAGGGGGCAACTGGGCACACGCTAGGCGCCTCTGGGGCGATTGGGGCAGCGATCTGTCTGTTGGCGCTCTATCATCAAATTTTGCCGCCTTGTGCGGGGCTACAGGAGGCCGAGTTTGATTTGAACCTAGTCAGGACGGCTAAACCTGCTGAACTCTCAACAGCTCTGTGCTTCAGCTTTGGGTTTGGCGGTCAAAACGCGATCGCCGCTTTTAGCCGAGAGCCTCCACAAACCTGAATCAGCAAGCGAGCTGAAGTATCAGACTTCTTGTCCAATATCCACCATCTAACAATTCAACCAGTGCTCAGCCAAGGCATCCTTTCATCATCAGCATTTATTTTCAGTGAGGTGCGCTCGTGAGAATTCGATGGTTTCCTGTAGCAGGGATATTTCTATCAGTTGCGATTTGGCAAGGTGGCATGGACGCCTCATCTGGGAGCCAGACAAATCGTTTTATCCCTTCAGCGCCTTTGCCAGAAAAGGCGGGCAAGGCAGAGCCGAACCCTGCTGCGATTGAGCTAGTCCGCAGTTTTCCCGGTCGGTTTATCAGATTTGCCCCAGACGACAGAGGAATAGTGACTGATGAATTCGATAGCGATTTGACTCGTCTATTCAGTCTTGATGGTACTGAACTGCTGTCATTTACCGATACCAGCATCGGGTTTGCTCTGAATGGTCAAGTAGTAGTGCTGACGTCACCCGGAGCGTATGGTTCAAGGCCGGATCCAGGCACAACAACGCGCTTAATGACGCTTGACGGTGTAGAAATCGCTAGCTTTTCTGGTTCGGGGCTCAGCTTTGTACCAGATACAGAACTATTGATCATTCGGGATTTAGACGAACAGAGATCGCGGCTGGTCAACCTTGATGGTGAAGAAATCGCCGTGCTTGAGGGCGAATACTTTGGCCTAGAGTTGGGACCGCGAGACATTGTCACTTATTCGATCACCGAAGGTCGATACAACCTGTACGACTTGAATGGGGTCGAGATAGCTTCCTTTCCCGGCCAGATTGAAGGCTGGCAAGCCCTACCTGGTAATCAGAGCGTTCTGGTTTCAGAAGCAGGACAAGTGCGGCGGTTTGACCGCAACGGCGTTGAGCTGGCAACCTATTTAGGACACGGTGCAGGGGCGCTACCTGATGGTCAAGCCATTTTTCTGAATTCTCACGAGGAGAACAGCTCTCGTCTAGTGGGCCTAAACGGAGAAGAAATTGCCGCTTACACTGGCCGGTATCCTAAGCTAACTCCCGATCATCAACGAGTCATCATTCGCTCCTTTAGGGATGACACGATACGGATTTATATGCTCGATGGCACTGAGATTGTGGCCATCCCGGGGAACTTCTGGGAATTTAGCCCCGATGGTAAAAGCATGATTGTCAGTTCTTACGGTCAAGAGAATCCAGACGAACAGAAGAGTAGCCTTTACACGTTAGAAGGGGTTGAAATAGCTACATACATTGGCACATTCGAGGCGTTCTGGCCAGATGCAAATATTGTTGTTACGTCTACGTCTCGGCGGCAGTCTGATACCAGGTCATTATTTATCGAAACTCATTTGAGCAGTCTGGAAGGTGAGCTGCTGGCTACAGTCGTCGGTAGCTTTGGCGGTATATCGCCGAACCAGGAGCTGCTGGCCGTTTCCCCCAATGACTCACCGCGCGTCACAAACTTATATCAAATCCGTATGGGCGAGAGATGGCTCTCCTAGGACATTTGGCTTCTCATTGAATGTGACAGATGCCCGTGACGATTTTCCTGAAAGCGGGGACAAAGCTTTTCGCTATAGTGTTTCTTGCACTTAATTTCGCACTCTGCAAGGTATTGCCGTGGCCGTTGCTGTTGAATCGCTGCTCAACACTGATATCAATAAGCCTGCCCGCTATCTGGGCAATGAATTGGGGGCTGTGCATAAACCCTGGGATGAAGCTCAGGTGCATTGGGTGCTGACCTATCCCGAAGTGTATGAGGTCGGGGCCTCTAATTTGGGTCACATCATTCTTTACAGCATTTTGAACGCTCAGCCCCGCCAGCTGTGCGATCGCGCCTATTTGCCCGCTGCCGATCTCGCACAAAAACTGATAGAGACGCAAACGCCTCTGTTTGCAGTGGAGTCACGGCGATCGCTCACAGAGGCCGACATTTTGGGCTTTAGTCTCGCCTACGAACTCGGAGCCACCAATATTTTAGAAATGCTGACCCTGGCGCAGATTCCCCTGACCTGGCAGGAGCGGGATGCAGCCGGTGTGTGGCATGTCGAGACGGGCAGCTGGCCGCTGATCTTTGCCGGCGGACAAACCGCCACCTCGAACCCCGAACCCTATGCCGAGTTTTTTGACTTTATTGCCCTGGGTGATGGGGAAGAACTGCTGCCCGAGATTGGCCTGGTGATTGAAGACGGCAAGGCAGCAGGCCTGAGCCGAGAAGCGCTACTGCTGGACTTGGCTCAAGTTCCAGGCGTGTACGTGCCGCGATTTTATGACTTGGCAGCGGATGGTACCGTGCAGCCCAATCGGCCCGATGTCCCGGCTCGTGTGCTGCGGCGAGTCGCGACCCCGATGCCCCACTACGCGATCGGCCTCGTGCCCTATGTGGAAACGGTGCACGATCGCCTCACGGTCGAAATTCGTCGCGGCTGCACTCGCGGCTGTCGCTTTTGTCAGCCAGGTATGTTAACTCGTCCGGCCCGCGACGTGGATACAACGGAGGTAGTGGACGCGATCGAAAAAGGGATGCGGGCCACCGGTTACAACGAGTTTTCTCTCCTTTCCCTCAGCTGCTCCGACTATCTGGCACTACCGGCAGTGGGGCTAGAGGTCAAAAATCGCCTCAAAGATGACAATATTTCCCTCTCGTTGCCGAGTCAGCGGGTCGATCGCTTTGACGAAAATATTGCCAATATTCTGGGCGGAACGCGCCAAACCGGGCTGACCTTTGCGCCAGAAGCAGGCACCCAGCGCCTGCGCGACATTATTAACAAAGGGCTCACCAACGAGGAACTGTTGCGCGGCGTCAAGACTGCCTATGAACAAGGCTGGGATCGGGTCAAGCTGTATTTCATGATTGGGCTACCGGGCGAGACTGATGCCGACGTCATCGGCATTGCTGAGACGGTGCGATGGCTGCAGCAGGAATGTCGGCAGCAGGGTCGCAAACCGCTCAAGATTAACCTGACGATTTCTAACTTCACGCCCAAACCCCATACCCCCTTCCAATGGCACAGCGTCTCGACCAGCGAATTTCTGCGCAAGCAAGCCCTGTTAGGCGCTGAGTTTCGGCAGATGCGCGGCCTTAAAGCGAATTTTACCGATGTCCGCATTTCGGCGATGGAAGACTTTGTCGGCCGCGGCGATCGTCGTCTATCTGCCGTGGTGCATCGGGCCTGGCAACTGGGGGCGGGCATGGATTCTTGGTGGGAAAGCCTTGATCGAGCCTTCAATGCGTGGACTCAAGCCATCGACGAGGCGGGCCTTTCTTGGAAATATCGTCAGGTTGAAACCGGTGAGTGGAATGTGATGGCCGAGCCGAGGGGCGATCGCGATGCCGAACTGGCCCTACCCCTACCCTGGGATCACTTGGATACTGGTATCGATAAAACCTGGCTACAGGAAGATCTACAGCGCGCCCTGGCGGCGGCGACCGTCCCCGACTGTTCGTTTGAGGGCTGTTCCCATTGCGGCGTGTGTGGGCCTGACTTTGGCCACAACGTGATTGTTGAGCCACCGGCCATTCCTGAGTTTTCAGGACACTTTAAGCCCGACAAGACAAGGGCACAGCGACTGCGGGTGCGCTTAGGCAAGCAGGGTGAGTTGGCCCTATTAGGACACCTTGATCTGGTGCGTTTGTTTGACCGCGCCCTGCGGCGGGCCGCGATTCCGATTGCCTTTACCGGGGGTTTTCACCC
>CALCPB010000999.1 GCA_937897665.1 uncultured Halomicronema sp.
ACGTTAAGGAGATATGACTGATGAAACGCTTTATTCTTGCCGCCATTTCTGCGACGACCTTAGGCATCACGTTGGCATCTGGGGCGAATGCCTTCAAACCGGTGGAGTTTTCAACGCTGACCAATCAAGTGGCGACCGTGAACGTTGCTCAGGCCACAGCGACGCCCCAACCGTTTGTCACTGTTGAGCAAGAAAAGGACACCACCGGTACTGCCAGCGTGGTGACGGAAAACGGTCAAACCCACATCGTGTTTGATGATGCATTCGATACGGCGCGCGGTCCCGATGTGCAGGTTGTCCTTCACACCGGTGCCACTGTGCCCGTCAGCATTGACGAAGCCGACTACGTGACGCTGGCAACGCTCCAAAGTTTTGAAGGTGGGCAGCGCTATCTGGTTCCTGCCAACATTGATGTGAATGATTACCAAACGGTGGCAATCTGGTGTCGTGAGTTCAACGTCACCTTTGGGTATGCACCGTTGTAATCAATCGCTAGTGAGTTAAGGAATTGCCGGCGATGGTTGGGCTAACCAGCGAGCTTTGCTTTAACCATCGCCTGTACCTTCGCGCCATCAGCGCGACCTTTAAGCTCTTGCATCGCTGGGCCCATAACTTTGCCCATATCTTTGGCAGACGTGGCGCCGGTTTTAGCAATCAGGCCATCGATGACGGCTTCGATGTCGGCATCTGACAGTTGGGCTGGTAGGTACTCTTCAAGAATGGCGAGTTCGGCGGCTTCTTTGTCGGCTAAGTCTGGGCGGCTGGCGTCGGTGTATTGGGCGATCGCATCCTTGCGCTGTTTGGCTAAGCGCGTGAGGACTTCCAGCTCTTGCGTGTCTGTGAGTCCTTCTTGGCCTTTGCCGCGAGCGGTGCTCTCTTCTTCTAAAATGACTTTTTTAATGCTGCGAACCGTTTCTAGCCTGAGTTTGTCTTTGGCTTTCATCGCGGTTTTGATGTCTTCTGAAATGCGATCTTTGAGGCTCATAACAGTCAGTGCCCAACGGTGTACCCAGCTTTATCGTAGCGATCGCCCCAACCGGCGTCTATAGCTGTCAATCCTGTGGTGCCAGAGAGCGGGTGGAGCAGTGGCATCGGTTAGATGTGCTAACGATGAGCCTGCAGCTGCGTCGAAGATGGTCTCTATGGGTGAGTTAAGGATCATCGGTGAGCCAAGCCTTGATCGCGGAATTTTTGCGGCTTGCGGTAATGATGCGTTGATCGGTAGACAGCAGCATGTGATCAACAGTCATGCCAAATCCGGTGTAAACCGCCAAGAGTTCACCGGAGGCGACGTCCCATTGGCGGATGGTGCTGTCGGCGCTGCCACTGGCGACGGTCTGGCCATCGCGGCTGAGACTGAGGACGTTGATAAAGCTGGTGTGGCCCACCAATGTGTCTAAGACTTCACCGCTATTGAGATCCCAGCGTTTGATCGTTTGATCAGCACTGGCACTAAACAAAAAGCGGCCATCTAGGCTGATAGCGATCGCGTTGATGTAGCTGTCATGGTCTTCTAGCACGCCAATTGTTTCGCCGGTTTGCCTGTCCCATATCCGAATGGTTTGGTCCGTGCCGCCGCTAATAATGCGCTGCCCGTCGTCGCTCACAAGCACCGCATTGACTGCGCCATTGTGACCGTCAAGCGAGGTGATTAAGGCTTGGGAGTAGGAGTCCCAAACTTTGATGGTTCCGTCAGAAGCGGCGCTGACCAGATAGCGACCATCAGGGGTGCGGTCTAACGCATTGACTGGCCCGGCGTGGCCGGCAAATTCTGCTCGCTGGCTGCTAGTGCCGGTATCCCACACTAAGAGTGCCCCGTCGGCACTGCCGCTGTAGAACGTGCGTTCATCGGGGCTGAGAGCGATCGCATTGACAAAGGCCTGATGGCCAGTAAACGTTTGCAGGGCTTCTCCCGTCCTGAGATCCCACAGGCGAATGGTATTGTCGGCACTCGCACTAACGAATCGACGGCCATCGGATAACAGCTTGAGCGCATTGATCGAGTTCTGATGACCGGTAAAGGTGCGCAACAGTTCAACGCGGGTTTCGGGGAGTGGTGGCTGGAGGGTATCGGGCGATGGCGTAGTCGTTGGGGCTGGGGTGGGGCGAGCCGATTGCGATCTCTGTCGGCCCCAAACGCCTAACCCAATGAGGGCGATCGCCGCCAACACGGTGCCCCCAGCAATTAACCAGGTCCAATAAGTCACCCGTGATGCAGCGGTGTTGGCGGCGTGGGATGGCGCAGAGGACGCCTGTGGTTGGGTTGCTCCGGGCAGGCGAAACCCATTGGCTTCAGTGCTGCTGAAGCGGGGGAGCGACGTTTCGGCTTGGAGAACGCCGACATCACTCTGCTGAACGAAGCGATTGAGCGACATCTGATGCAGGCGATCCAGCAGTTCTTGCGCTGTTCGCGGGCGGTCAATCACGCGCGGCGAAATCAAACTGTCGAGCAGAGTGGCAAATTCGTCTGAGAGATCTGGGGCATGAGGCCGCCAGTTAAATGCATTGAGCATGGGATCGTACAGCGTCGTATCGTTGGGCGATCGCCCGGTCAAGAGATAAACAATCGTGCGCCCCAGGGCATAGAAATCGGACTGGGGCACTGCTTGCCCTTGCTCTTGCTCAGGGGGCGTATAGCCGGCTGAGCTGATCGTTGTGACACCGAGACTCCACACAAGGGCCAGATAGGTTTTACTAATATCGAGAGCGGCACCAAAAACTACAAGCACCAGCTGAACGCTGGAACGAAGCATAATGTTGTCAGGTTTGATATCGCGGTGGAAGTAATTATGTTGATGGACTCGCCGCAAAATTTCAGCGATTTGAAATAGCCATTGAAAGGCTTGAGGCTCACCGATGGGGTGGTTGCCCTGTTGCTGCATCCATTGCAGTAGGTTAGGCCCGTCGATTTTCTCCATGATGATGCAGTGGAGAGGTGCCGGGCTGTCTTGAGGATGATAGATAAAGTAGCCACCGTCTGGTTCGACCAGAGGCACGCCGGCGTGGTTGAGCTGACTCAAGACCTCGGCTTCTTTACGAAAGAGTCGCAGCACTTTGGAGTTTTCGCTGCGCTCGGGCTTTAAGACCTTCAGAATTTTGGGAATATCCCGCTGATAAGCCTCATAGACTAGGCCAAAACCACTGTTTTTGCTCAGCAATCGCATGACTCGATATTGTCCTTGCAACAACAGTTCTGAGCCGCAGGCTTGGCAGGTGAGGGTATGGCTATTGTTAGGGTGAGCAGGTTGCGGACAACTAGGATTAATGCAAAGGCTCATTGGTAGCTCGCTGATGGAAGATGCTGCCCTAGATTAAGCATGAACGACTCTGAAGATATGAACACAGATTCTCAAGAAGATGTTAGAAAGTCGGTCTCGCCAGTCGATGATTTAACAAGTTATGCAACTGCGCGCACGCGCATAGCTAGCGTCTTGATGATGGCTGTGAGGGGACAGAGCGAGTCAGGCAAGATACGGGTGTTGATTGGGCGTGCGGGTTTTCTGTATCGATGTCTGACCAGAGACGTTGACTGGGTGGGGCGGGGCGATCGGGCAAACTGATCGCTAGTATATCGGCTATTTGAGGGCATTTTGTTGATGATGAGCGCTACGCTACGACAACGCGAGCGGTCGGGCGCTTGCTGCTCCCCAACAGCGCTGCCGATCTGCTGCACCCCGGCCTTGCGCCCCCTTGATTTTCTGACCTGATGCCAACCCTGCTCCCCGTCTACAGGTCTGTTTGGCTGCGCAGAATCTCTTCAAAAGCCTCTGTACCCAAGGGTTCTGAGAATAAAAAGCCCTGACCTGATTCGCATCTCAACGCCTTGATTTGAGCAAAGTGTCTGGGCGTTTCAATGCCCTCAGCAACGACCTCAAGCCCTAAATTCCAGGCGAGATGAACCATTGACTGCAAAATTTCTAACTTCTCGAAATCAGAATCAGCGTTTTCTAAAAACGATCGATCAATTTTCAACGTATCCACAGGGAACTTGTGCAAGTAGCTGAGAGAAGAGTAGCCCGTGCCAAAATCATCAACAGACAGCTTGATGCCCAAATCTCTAATTGCTTGCAAGATCTCGATAATTGAAGATGAGTTTTCGATTAAAACGCTTTCAGTAATTTCAATTTTGAGCGCCGTAGCCGCTAGCCCGGTGGTCTTGAGAATGCCTTTGATGCGATCTAAAACGTCTGTTTGAGCAAATTGTTTGCTCGACATATTAACGCTGACAAACAACTTCTCGGCATTAGTCAGGGTGTCTTGCCAAGCTTTCAGCTGGCGGCAAGATTCTTCAAGAATCCACCAGCCTAAAGGAATAATCAGGCCCGTTTTTTCGGCTACGGGAATGAATTTTGCTGGGGGGAGTACGCCTTGCTCAGGATGATGCCAGCGAACGAGCGATTCTACCCCGATGATGGCCTGAGTTCGCACCCAAAAAATGGGCTGATATTCCAAGAAAAACTCTTGGCGAGCGATCGCTCGCTTCAGGGCCATTTCTAAATGCAAAGAATCGTCGGCATCCGCCTGCATGAATGTTTCGAAAACACAGTAATCGGCCCCAAAGCTATGTTTGGCGCGATTCATTGCAATATCGGCTTGCCTGAGGAGCGTATCAGCATCGGGTGTGGTGCCCTGGCTAAAGCCGATGCCCACATTGACATCGATGTTGATATCGTGCCCCTGCACCTGAAAGGGGGGTGCTAAGGCGGTGTGGATGGCGGCGACAAAAGCGACCACATCGTCGGTCTTGTCGACCTTTTCGATGAGCAGGGTAAACTCATCACCTCCGAGTCGCGACAGGGTGTCACTCGGTCTGAGCAAGCAGATCAAGCGATCGGCAATCTCAATGAGCAGGCGATCGCCGGCCAAATAGCCAAAGGTATCGTTGACGGCTTTTAGTCGTTTGCCATCTAGGCAGAGAACGGCGACTGAGGTCTGTTGCTGTAGAGCATCTTCAAGCGCTGCCGCGATGCGGGCCATAAAGGCGGTGCGATCCACCAACCCCTGCCATCCTCGGGTGTGGCTGGGGGCTGGGTCAACGGCACTAGCTTTCTGAGCGGTGATGTCACGCACCAAGAGCAGGGCACCGTGATGGGGGGGCTCAGGCAGATGAATGGCATAACCGGTGATCGAAAGCCAAGTTGGGGGCGCGGCGGTTGATGATTGCAACAGACATTCGCGATCGCAAAAATTAGCGCCAGTTAGTACCTCTTGCAGGGGGTAACAGGCGGCTCCTTCGGGCTCGTTGACAACTGATACCGTGTGCTTGGTGTCGGAGAGCGGCTGCAAGAGCACTGAGGGATGAGCAGCGAACAGTGACTGAGCTTTCTCATTTGCAAATAATATTTTGGACTGCTGATCAGCAATCACAATCGCATCACCACAATCCCCAAAGAGAGAGGCATACATATCCATATGTGACAGCCTGCAGGACTCCAGAACTCAAGAAAGAATGGTAAATACAATCAAAGATACTTAAATATAGGATGTTTTTGAGGCCATTGAACGACCGGGGCTGGCCGATGGCAGAGAGCCATCATGAATTTTTACGAGGACTGCGAAACGTCTATATGTTTGTTCTTTCTCATTGAGTAAATGACATGTCAGGTTGGGCACATGAACCTTTTTCCAATACAGGAAATTGCCATAACTGATAGTCTGTACTGCTAGCTGGCACACCCGATATTGAGAACGCAAGCATACGGCTCACAGAAATTCGCTCTCGGCTTTTCTCCGTCGTTAATCCTTAGTGAGAAAACTGGAGAAATAGTTCCAGAGAGCTATAAAAGCTTGAACTGCAGCCGCTGGGTGCCTCAGCACGACCAAAGATGGGGCACCGTGGGGTAAAACGCCTCGATCACAGAGATGGTTCGGAACAATCTTGGTCGTTTTGACTACCATCCGGCATGGTGGTGCGGCAAAAAATGGTATCTGTAAAAGTCGCCCGGCTGATTCTTGCGTCGCGTAAAACGGCATCGGTCAGATCTGCGCCGTCAAACTGGGCTCTAATCAGGCGTGCTCCTGTAAAGTT
This sequence comes from uncultured Halomicronema sp., assembly GCA_937897665.1. Lineage (GTDB taxonomy): Bacteria > Cyanobacteriota > Cyanobacteriia > Phormidesmidales > Phormidesmidaceae > Halomicronema. The sequence continues at coordinate 6,029 of CALCPB010000999.1, forward strand.
AGCGGCGGTAAGGTCGGTGTTGCTCAGGTTACTTTGGGTCAAATAGGCGTAGCTCAAGTTGGCCCGTTGCAAGGTGGCGTTAGTCAGGTTGGCTCGGCCTAAGTTAGCTTCTACTAAAGAGATATCGGTGAGGTTAGCATCCGTGAGAGTAGCTTCGACAAAGAGCGCTTCGTGGGCGATCGCCCTGGTGAGATCAGCCCCCTGCAAATTGGCTTCACTCAGGTCAGCATAGGCCAGACTCGATTCGCTGAGCTGGCTGTTTTGGAATATGGCTTGGGTCAAGTCGGTACGAGTGAGTGACGCCCGTTGCAGATTGGCTCCGGTCAAGTCAGCGGCTCGCAGCACTCCGTTGCTCAAGACGGTATCGCTCAGATCGGCGTCCTGCAGGTTGGCGCGTTCTAAAGCGACACCGGCTAAAGACATGCCTGCTAACACTGAGCCCTGCAGATCACAGCCATTGCATTCCTGCGAGATCAAAAAATATTGAAAGTCACTTAAACTTTCGGCCCAGCTCGGGAGGCTGCCACTCCATCCCCAAATTCCTGAACCGATCGCGATGGTCGCGATCGCGGCGCCTAATCTCTGCCTATTCATAGCCCTCTCTTCTTGGTCCAATAGCGATCGCACTCAATCGGCGCATGCACCTGCTGTTTGTGGATCTGCCTATCAAATTGAGCAGCTGCTAGATCCCTGTGATGCAGTGAATAGGGATGGAATTAACGATGCAACTACCCAGTCTGTCATCAGGATGATGAGCCGCAATCGGAGGCAAACGCCTGAGGCTGACAATTGGTGAGGCCAGTCAAAGACTTTACCGTAACAATCCGTCCAACTCCTGAATTACCTCCTACAATATCAGCACATTTCCGATCTGATGGCAGCGCTGTGTCTGGCTTCTAATCAGTTGATTCGCTAGGGTTCGTTGGTTTGTGAGAAATTGAACCGACCAATTTCTAGCTAGATGCTTAAACTACAGTCAGTGCGTTTGTCCTACTTAGCGTTTGCTGGTTACTTCGCGACTCTATGGCCCGATCTTCTGCCCCGCTCAAATCAACGCCTCTGACTGGGCAACCTCGTGTCAAGCTGCGACTGCCGTTGGGGTGGTTTTGGCCCCTGTTTTGGAGTGCTCTGATGGTGGGGTCAGGCGTGATGGGATTGTGGGCAATGGCCTGGCTGACGCGTATTCCACCCCTGCCCAATTGTGATGACGTGACGGCGACCAGTGCCGATGGCGATCGCTTGCTGTGTGCCCAAACGGCTCTGCGGGCTGGGAGTGCCAAAAATCTCATTCAGGCGGTACAGCTAACCGCTAATTTCTCGGAAACCCATCCGTTCTATGTTGAAACCCAGCCGGTATTAGTGGAATCTTCAGAACGGTTGTTTAAGAAGGCGACTGAAAAGATGCACGAGGGCGATCTGACTACTGCAGCCGACTGGGCCGGTCAGATTCCGCTGAATACGCCGCTGCGGGAGCAGGCCCAAGCGGAGATTTGGAACTGGCGACAGGAGTGGAAACAAGGGCAAGAAATTGAGAACTCCATCGAACAGGCGATCGCAGCTCGCGATTGGGCCGCTGCCGATAACGGTCTGCAGCAGCTCAAGCTGTTGTCGAGTGATTATTGGTTAGGGCAACGCCATGGTGAATTGCTGCAGGCCAAGCAGCGTGAGGCAACAGCCTGGACACAAATTGAACAGGCCCGCCGGCTAGCCAATACAGGGGAGCCTGAAAATATTGGTCAGGCTTTGATCATTGCCCAGCGCATTAATTTGACCAGCCAAGCTTGGAACGAAGCGCAAGAAGATATTGACCGCTGGAGCCAAAATCTTCTGCTGTACAGCTTTCAGCGTTGGGAGCTCGGGGACGTGAAAGGCGCGATCGCGGCAGTGCAAAAAGTGCCGCCTGACCCGCAGTTAGCGCCTGAGGCTCAAGATCTAATTCAATATAGCCATGCCAACCGGTTGGCCGATCAGGCTCAGCAAGAGACGCCCGGTTATTTGCAGCTGTTTCAGCTAATGGAAGCGATTCGCGCTGCCGAAAAAATTCCGGCCGATAGTACCTTCTACCAAACGGCTCGACAATCGATACAGACTTGGCGGGCGGAATTAGAAGACCTGCGCACGCTGAAGTTCGCCAGCAATGTGGCGAGTCTCCGCCAAGGCTGGACCTATGATTATGCGACCCAGCTAGCTTGGACGGTTGACCTTGAGCGTCCGCGTCGTTTGCAGGCGCAGACGCTCATTGCCCATTGGGAAGATGAAGTTGAACGCATTGAAGATCGCCCTTTTTTGATGCGGGCCAACGCCTTGGCGCGTAAGGGCACGATTCCCGCCCTGCAAGCGGCGATTACCGAAGCTCGAAATGTTGCTTTGGGGCGGGCTCTACGCCTTAACGCACAGACCGATATTGCGGCCTGGTTAGATCGGATTGAGGTGATTCAAGATCAGCCGATCCTCAATGCAGCCAATCAGCTGGCCACGGATGATCAGCTGCGCGAGGCGATCGCTAAAGCTGAAGAAATTCAAGACGATCGGGCGCTTTATGAGCAAGCCCAAGCCATGATTCAAGACTGGACGCGCACGCTCCAAATTGAAGAAGACAGCCCGCTCTTAGAGCAAGCAAAATCGTTGGCTTATGAAGGGTCTTTGACTCAGGCAATCAATCTAGCTGCTCAAATTGGTCCGGGCCGGGCGCTACACGGTGAAGCGCGCAATGCTATTGATCTGTGGGAAGCTGAGAGAGCCTACATCTGGAAATTAGAAGCCGAAGAGGCCGCAGCGGAGAGTGAAGATAACAATGGCTCAGACCCCGAGAGGGATTCCCCTGGGTTGGAGCCCGCGAGTCAACCTCCACCTCCCAGTTCTGACAACTTCTTTTGAAGCATTGCTATGACGGCGTCTCCCCTCACCCTATTTTTAGTCGATGAAGATCCGGTGTTTCGGCTAGGACTCCGCATCTGGTTAGAACAGCGCCCAGACTTTCGAGGGGTGGGCGAAGCCGCAAAGAGTGAGATGGCGAGGACGCCCTGGGATGATTTGCAGGCGTCAGCCACTGCCAGCGCCACTGATGCCGCGACGCTGGGTGTCGTCCCCGCTGTCAGTTTGGTCATTATTGATTTGGGGCTGGGTCAGAACAACCCTACAGAGCTGCCAGGATTACAGCTCTGTAAGGTCATCAAACAGCGCTTTCCGCAGCTAGCCGTCTTAGTCTTAAGTGCTCAAACAGCTCCCGTTTTGCGTGCTGCTGCTCAACAAATGGGCGCTGATGGTTTTGGCCAACGTGGTTTACCCGTGCGCGATCTCGCTCGCTTGATTCAGCATACGGCGCAACAGCAGGGTGACAATCTGGCTGATATTGCTGAAGATGTGGCTCTGCCCCAGCCGATAGAAGGGCCGATCGCCTTTCTTAACCGCACGTCTGTTGAACAGATTGAGGCGGCTATGGCCGAAATCGAGCAGTTAGCGACTCGCCGGTTGCCCTATTGGTATCGCTTGGTGTTGGCTGGTAAATATCGAGAATTACGAGCTGCTAAATGGCTGGTGCAGCGCATTTTGCCGGTGACGGAGTCGTCAGCATCTGTCAGCAGTTCGCCGCTGACCCGAGATTCATCGACTGAGAATACTGAGAATATGGATGTGCAGGCAGTGCTGATGCCCGAGCCTCGATCTACGGCGGCTGCACTGAGACTGGACGGTGGTGGTCTTGCACCCAGCCAATCGCCCCTGCCTGTGCCGGTGGGCGATATCCGGACGCGGGTTTGCGAAGCCGTCTTTCGCAAACTGCAGTTTTCTCTAGACAACCAAAGCAGCGTTCCCTTAGAGATTGATATTTTACGCTCCGATAAATCCCGAGAGCTTCTGTATACTACTTTGCGTGCATTTGAGTCTTTGCTCGATGACTTGCAGCAAGCGCAGATTCTACCTGGCCAGTTGGAAGATAAACAGGCGGTTTTTTTGCAAGATCTCTGGCAAACGGTGACGGTCGATTTCTTTGGACGCTACTATACTCCGGCGATCGAGGGCTCCGAGCAACCATTGGTCACCGTGCTGCAGCAAGATAGCGCGATCGTACAGACCGAAATCTTGAGTCGCATTCCTGATGTGACGATGCTACTCGCCCATGTGCTCTTTCAATCACCGATGGATATCGAGGGGGCGTCATATATGGCGACGACGCCAGAAGCGCTCCGTCGTAGTCAATTTCTGCTGGAAAATTTGTTGATTGAACTGGCCTGTGCAGTGATGCAACCGGTGTTGAACCGTTATCCCGATGTGGAGTCACTGAAGCGCAGCCTGTATCAGCGACGCATGATGTCGACCCGCGATATCACGCGATTTCGCAATGATCTGTCGTGGCGTTATCGGTGGGATACGTTGGTCAATGATCCGAAAGCCATTTTTGAGAGTGAATATCGGTTGTTTGCCTTGACGCCGGCGGGCATCCAAACCCATACGGTGTATGCGCCTCGTCGCGATGAACTAGATTCACTATCAGGCTTGCAGTACGCCATGACCTTAGCCCTAGAAGCGCGGGATGCGATCGCCCCGCGACTGCGATCGACCCTGTCGCTGGCGGGCAGTAGCGTAGTTTTTGTGTTGACCGAGGTCATCGGGCGGGGCATTGGTCTGATTGGCCGGGGCATCGTCAAGGGCGTCGGCAGCACCTGGCAAGATATTCGGTTTCGGCAACGGCGCAGAGACGAAACGTAATCAGCCCGTAATTGGCATTACCGGACAGTCGATGTCAGCGGATGCTGGGCGACATAAGCGTAAGCCGCGATCGCGGCAGCTACCCCCACGTTTAAAGATTCCACCTGTCCCCATTGGGGAATCGTCACGACGTCGTCACAACGCTCGATCAGTGACGTGGGAATGCCTGTGAGTTCGCGTCCGATCAATAGCGCCGTCTGTTGCGGGAAAATGAAGGTCGGTATTGGGATGCCCTGGGGGTGACGCGTTAAAGCCAGAACTGTCGTGCCATGCTGTTGTTGCTCGGCAATCCAGTCGGCCAGCTGCAGACTGTGGCAAACGGCAAATGGCTGCCAGCGGTGAGCTGAGACCGCGACTTTGCGAAATTCTCGATCTTCTAGTAATTGCCAAGATGGCAGTACCAGCTCTTGTAGTCTGAAAGCCTCGGCAGTACGGCACAGCGCTCCGAGATTAACCGGATTGTGCACCAAACTCGCACAAAGAGTTAAAGCATGGCGGGGAATTGGGTGTGGCGATCGCGACATCATGCTGCAGTTTGACATTCGAGCTCTCGCTGGGTCAGGGCTGCATCGCGCCGGCTTCACAATAGCCATTGGCAACCGATATCACTCACAGAACTGATGCAACTAACGGCTAGGCACCAAAATAAGCGGGCTCGTTTCCCGGTGTCCACTTGATGTTGCAGCCA
>CALCPB010001000.1 GCA_937897665.1 uncultured Halomicronema sp.
GCCAGGCAAGGTGCTCTCGTGTGATCCGGATTTGCGGCAATAAATACTTTGGCAATAAACTCCGCGTCGGGTGGGTCGCTTCCCTGCCGTTCATCTCATGTTCCGGGCTATTCAACCTTCTGGCCCACCGCCCGCACCCGCCCTGACAAATCTGCCGACGTGGCCAAGCTTGTCTGGGGAGCCAGATCACGGAATCGCCGCGCTAGATTTTTCCCGTAAGAGCACTTGCGCCAGTTCTTGAAACCCTTGCACCTCAGCACCGGTGGTAATGAAGGTGGGCAGATGGCGTAGGCGATCGCAGTAGTGCTGCACGTTGGCAACGCCGACGGAGATCGGAAATCGCTCTGCCTCGAATAAACCCTCATCATTGGGACTATCGCCTACTGTCACGACCTGATGGGCGGTGATGTTGGGAAACTGCTGCTGCAACACTCGCTGCAGCGCGATGCCTTTGTCTTGTGCCGCCAAGCGAATATGGCACTGCACCGTACTGTAGGTAAAGCCCCAGCCTGCTGCCTGGCAGGTCTGGTCAATCCTGGTCAGATCAGCGGGTGTTAGCTGACCGATATCAAAGGTCCAATCCGTAAGGCGGAACGGGTTATCGGTGGAGGGCTGCAAATCGGGAAAGGTAGCTTGGAGCTGAGCAAAGATGTGCGCCAGGCGCTCACGATGCTGAGCGATCGCCGAGATTTCCACCAGCGGCATGGGCTCTCCCGAGTCAGCTGGAATCCACACGCCGCCATTTTCTGCGATCGCCCCTACTACCGGCAGGTAGGTGGCGACGCCCTGCACCCAGCCCGCAGAGCGCCCCGTCACAATCACAGTGGGAATCTCAGCCGTGGCTAAAGCGGTCAGCGATCGCAAGAGAGCGGGGGTGAATTTCCCGGTCTGAGTCAGCGTGCCATCCATGTCAGTCGCCACCAGGCGGATATCGGTTAATGCCGTAGGCGAAGATTCTTGCAATGGCACCGGAGAATTTTCCATAAACGTCCTACACTTTGGGGATATTGACAGGATTCAGGGCTATGGCACAGCGTTCTCCCGATCAGCGTAACGATTACTATCTGATTGAAGCGGCTCGCTCGGGCATTCATAAATCTGTCTTAGCAGCACTGTATGCGACTCAAGGCACCCCACCCCTCACCGACGGCGAAACGGGCTTGGGCATTGCCCCCGCCAACCGCATTCCGCCCGATCAGGTCAATACGTTTCCTGAACAGGTGCAATATGCTGCCAATACCGTTCGTAGCCTCACTAACCAGCTGATCGCTGAGGGGTGGCAGGGCAAAGACCTCTGGGATGCCGCCGCGGGACGGTATAGCGATCGCTTTTTGCAAGCCATCGCTGAAGGCTACAGTCCGCCGGTCAGCGACGCCTCGGCAGCGCGACTAGAGCCCGTCGATGATCAAGCCCTGATCAAGGCTTACTTAGCCGATCTCGCCATCGCTTACAGTGCTGAGCAACTGCCTAAAAACCTGGCATCTCTCGATCAGGCCCTGTTAGCCTTTGTCGAACGCATTCCGGAAAACTATAGTCGTCTTACCTTTCAGCGCGAGGCCCTGCTCGAAGCCGTGCGGATTTGGCGCAAACTTGATACCCATGCGGCGGCGATCGCTACCCTGATCGAGGTTGATGATACCGGCAATCTCGACGAAGTCCAGTTAGATCAGGCTTTAGTGGACTTTATCTCGCAGGCCGATCGCTATTTCTCTGGTTATCCCAATCAGCGTGAGGCCTTCATTCGCTTAGTGCAGCTGTGGCGCGAACTCGACTCTCGTGAGGAAGCCATTCGAGCGCTGGCTGCCACTGATCCCTTTAGCAGCGAAACCAACATTGAAATCATCGATCCGGCCCTGATTGCGTTTGTTCAGCGTCTGCCTGAGCGCTATCGCGGCCAAGGTGACCAACGCTTTTCTCTGACTGAGGGCTATCGCCTGTGGCAAGGTCTCGACTCACGCACCACGGCCATTCAAGCGCTCGGGCTCGATCCGCAAGTTTTGGTCAACAGTGCCCAAGATCCGCAAGCCATGGCCGCTGCTGCTACCAAAATCGACCAAGCGCTGCTGACTATTAGGGCCACAGTGCCCACCACCTATACTGGCGATGCGGATCAAAGAGAAGCCCTAATCCGGCTAGTGACCCTTTGGCGGCGGTTAGAGGGCCGTATTCCGGGCGTGCAATCGCTATTAGCCGACGTGCGCCGTATGGAACGGGCCAACCGCAATGCGGTGGAAGCGATGCCCCCACCCGTGCCCGCGATGCCGCCCGCGCGTCCTCAGCGCTGGACACCAAACAATCTGCAGCTGGCCGCCTCGATTTTGCCTAGTGGCAATTTCACCTGGGCCGAGGCGACTCGCGGCGGTGCTCGTCTCCCGCCCGATCAGGCGACGGTCAACGGTATTGTGAGAATCGCTACCCTGGCTCAAGAGGCTCGCGATCGCATTGGTCGGCCTTTCTTCATCACCAGTTGGTATCGTCCACCAGCGGCCAATGCGGCAGCGGGTGGGGCTTCCATGAGTCGACACCTGCTGGGGGATGCGATCGACTTCTATTGTGATGGGCTGACCGGTCGGCAACTGTATTGGGCGTTAGATCCGTGGTGGCCGGGTGGCCTTGGACGCTACACGCAATTTCCCTACATCTGTCATTTAGATGCTAGGGGCACTCGTTCTCGGTGGACTCACTGAACCTCAGTGCCTGATGATTCGCCTAAGACCGGTTTCGGGCAACTTACACATAGAAGAGTTGATTTGTCCCTTGCCGGGATAATTCATTTAGAACGCTCGTAGGGCATCTTACCAGTCGAGTTGATCAGTCCCTTTTAGCCATGAAATTTTCTCCTGTTCAGACCCGTCTAATTATCGCTCAAGCGCCAGCTCCTGAGCCTCCTCCGGCTGTTAGCAACAGCCTGAATATGTGGATGGTGACCTCTGGCGTCCTCTTTGTGCTGCTGCTCGCCGTCAGTATCTTGACGCAAGTGCAGAATAATCAGATGCGCAAGAAGCTGAAGTTTGCCGAGTACAAAAACAGCGAACTGCAAAAGCGGGTCAAGATGGCCACCGGCACCATCAGCAAGATGGAGAAAAATCCCGATCTGATTCACTCGCGAGAATTTAACCTTGATTATTTGCGGCTGCGGATGGAAGAAGAAATGTTCCACTTCCAAATTGTGAATCAGCTCAAAATCAAGGTCAAACAAGAGCTCGCCGTCGCGCTGCGATCGCGCCCGGCGGACTCGGGCATGGTGGGCATTGCGGCTAAAGCCCGGCAAATCGACCAGATTTTTGATGTGGTCTACAAAACCAGCGAAGCGTTGGGCTCGAAAACGCGCATTCTGTTTCGGATTGAAATTAAGCTGGCTAAGTTACCGACGCAATCCACTTCCAGCACGATTAATCAGATCATTGATTGCATTGAGACCTTTCTCAGCCCAGAAGCCGAAGGGGGAACCTGGCAGCCCACGATTCAAGGGCGCTTGGCCAACATGCATTGGGACCAAAAAGCGAAGCCTACACCGCTGCTGATTTTGGCCCAGTCAGAAGAAGGCGTCAACGTAACGATGCGCAGCACCTATAAACCCGCGTAAGCCTGGCTATTTGTGACTCTCCTGGGGCGATGTCAGCTGATCTCGGCGGTTGTGCTGACTCTTCACAAAACCGGTGGGCCTGTCTATGATGTCTGCTTGAACAGGCATAGGTAACACCGTGGTAAAGCCGCAGACCCTGGTGGTCAAAATTGGCACGTCGAGTTTGACCAAGGCAACTGGAAATCTGGCGATTTCGGTGATTGCCAGTCTGGTTGAGACGCTCTCTGGGCTGAGGGCTGAAGGCCATCAGGTGATTCTCGTTTCTTCGGGGGCAGTGGGGGTAGGCTGCGCGCGCCTCAATCTGCCCGAACGACCCAAAAATATGGCGATGAAGCAAGCGGTGGCGGCGGTGGGTCAAGGCCGGCTGATGCGAGTCTATGACGATTTTTTTTCCTCCTTAAATCAGCCGATCGCACAGGTGTTGCTCACGCGGACTGATTTGGTGCAGCGATCGCGCTATGTCAATAGCTATCGCACGTTTCGTCAGCTGCTGCAGTTAGGCGTGATTCCCATCGTGAATGAAAACGACACGGTGGCGATTGAAGAACTCAAGTTTGGGGACAACGATACGCTGTCGGCGCAGGTGGCCAGTTTGATTGGGGCCGACTGGCTATTTTTGCTCACCGATGTTGATCGCCTCTACTCTGCTGATCCGCGCCATAATCCTGATGCGCAGCCCATTCATATTGTTGAGCGGGTCGAGCAACTCGAAGATTTACAGGTCAGTATTGGCGATCGCGGCAGTCAATGGGGTACGGGCGGCATGGTGACCAAAATCGAAGCCGCTCGCATTGCTGCCAATGCAGGCGTTTGCACGGTGATCACTGATGGTCAGCACCCTGAAAAAATTGCTCAAATTATGGCTGGAGCCGATTTAGGCACTCAGTTCTCCCCCAAGTCAACCGTGGCCAATGCCCGCAAACGATGGATTGCTCAAAGCTTGATACCGGCTGGCAAGCTGTATTTAGACGCGGGGGCAGTGCGGGCCATTCAACATAGTGGCAAGTCGCTTTTGCCCGCTGGCATCACCGAAATTGAAGGGGAATTTGATTGCCAGTCTGCAGTGCAGCTCTGTGATGCGCAAGGCCAGGAAATTGCGCGCGGCATTGCCAACTACAGTCACACTGAGCTGGCGAAAATCTTGGGCCACCGCTCCGAAGAAATTCCTCAGATTTTGGGCTACGCTGGGGCGGATACGGCGGTGCATCGCGATAATTTGGTCATTTCGGTGCAGGCATAAACATTTCCGTGCAAACACGGGTATTGTAAGGGTGACAGGCTAGATCGAGCAGTTGAGCGATCACGCCCAGCCGTCGGTTTCCCTGGGCTTCAGAGC
>CALCPB010001001.1 GCA_937897665.1 uncultured Halomicronema sp.
CCGCAGCGTTTGATCGGGGTCGGCAGCTTCTCGCACGGCATCGTAGGGCAGGATGAATTCTCCCATGGCGTCTGAAAAGAAGGCGGCCTCTGGACGCACCGGAGCCTCCTTAAATTTATCGGGAGTGGGATAGGCATAGGAGTAAAAGGCCGGATACCCGAGCCCTGCCCCAGGCCAGAAACCAGCACTGCTAACCTCGTGAGAATAGGCTTCTTAGGCCACGTCAACGGGAAGATGGGGCACGCCGCCGGGATGTTCTGGCGCTGTTCTGCCTGAAAATCGCGTGACAGCTAGATCGAAACTACCCCAGAAAAAATGTACGGGGCTGACCTTGCCGCAAAAGTGGGAACGAAAGTCACTAAACACTCGCTCGCTTTGCAGCAAGACGCGCCAGAACCGGTTGGCGTAGTCAGCAGCGTAGGGCGCGTGGGGTTCATCATTTTCAAACGCAATGGGGTCAACGATTTCGTTGGGCAGGGTATTGATGGCGATCGCGATATCCAGCTTGGCCAGCGCTGCCATTACAGCGGCATAAAAATCCGCCACGGAACGTGGCTCTAGCGGGAGGGTTTGGGTCTCTCCGTCACTGGTTGCAATGATGAGCTGATGTGCGACAAAGTCAAAGTCGATCTGCACAATGCGGTTGCCGTAGGGCATCGTGCTGGTGGTGAGGCCCCGCGCAGTCACATAATTTTGGGAGCCCCCAGGTGGAAATAGACGTTACAAAGGCAGGAAACCGATAGCGGACGCTCCCATTCTAAAGGTGCTGGCGGTGACATTTTTGGAGCGCATCGTGGCTAGGGATTATGGCTCTGAATGGCGTGCCTACCGAACCATCAATTCGACTCTGCCGTGTCACCCGATGCGGAGGAACCAGCCATTTGCGTCAGGGCCTGCACCAATTGCTGAATGTGATGCGGCTCGTGGGTCGCCATAACCGTGAAGCGCAGCCGACTGACGGGGACGGTCGGCGGTCGGACGGCAGAGACCAAACAGCCCGCTTGTTTGAGCTGTTGCCCCAGTTGCAGAACGATCGCGGCATTCGCCACCTCCACACAGAGAATCGGCGAGTCTGAGGGCAGCAACCGCTTGAGCCCACCGTCAGGATAGTCAGTCAATAGATTCTGTAACCCTTGCTGCAGCTGCTGAACGTTGCGCCACAGGGCTTGGCGACGCTCGGGTTCAGCCGGCACGATCGCGATCGCTGCCAATGCCGCAGCGGTGTCTGCCGGGGTTAAGCCAGTGGTATAAATCCAGCTAGGGGCGCGGTTGCGCAAAAAGTCAATCAGGCTGGCAGAGCCGGTGACATAGCCGCCCAAACTGCCCAACGCCTTGCTGAGGGTGCCCATCTGCACGAGAGGACGGCCCCGACAGTGCCAATGCTCGACCGCACCCGCGCCCGTAGCCCCAAGCACCCCCGTGCCGGGGGCCTCATCGACCAGCACCATGCAGTCAAACTCGTCGGCCAGATCCAGTAGCTGGGGCAGGGGGCAGAGATCACCATCCATACTAAACACGCTGTCGGTGATGATTAGGGCGCGGCGATAGCGCGATCGCCCCGTGCTTAGCTGCTGCCGCAAATCTTCTACATCATTGTGGCGATAGGTTTGCAGGGTGGCACCACTAAGTTTGGCCCCGTTAATCAGGCTGGAGTGATTGTATTGATCCGACAAAATTAGGTCGCGGGCACTGACTAAAGCGCTGATCGTGCCCAGATTGGCCAGGTAGCCCGAGCTAAAAACGATCGCGTCTTCAGTACCCTTCCACTGGGTGATCGCCTGCTCTAGCTGTTGGTGTAGCTCGCGGCTGCCGCTCAGCAGCCGCGAGCCGGTGCTGCCGGTGCCGTAGGTTTCAATCGCGGCGATCGCAGCAGCGGCTAAGCGCGGGTCACCCGCCAGCCCCAAATAATCATTGCTGGCAAAATTGAGCAGCGATCGCCCAGCCAGTTGCATCACCGGCCCCGCTTTGCCCGCCAGCGGCTGCACCGTGCGGTGCCAATGCGCCTTGTGAATCGTCGCAAGAGCAGACTCTAACCAGTCGTAGGCGGGGGTCGTCATGGCTGCCGCGTGTCGGTAAAGCGATAGACCGGCAGACTCAGCCCCCAAATAATCGCCGCTAGCCGCAAACTCATGATGGCTGCCATGCCCAGCAGCGCCGACACCGTGTCGCTGACGCCTAACTTTTGCAATGCTAAGTCGAGGGCCACCCCAGCGATCGCTGCGGTCGCATAAATGTTGCCCCGCTTGAGAATGATCGGAATCTCAACCAGCAGCACATCGCGAATCACACCACCGACAACGCCCGAACAGGTTCCCATTAAAATCACCACCAAACTGCTGAACTGGGCCGCTGCCGCCACTTGGGCACCGCTGATGCTAAACAGCGCCAGTCCGGCCGCGTCAGCAATCAGCAGCGCTCGCTGGGGTGGCCGCCAACAGCGGGTATACAACACGGTCAGCAAACCAGCCCCAATGGCAACTAATAGATAGTCGGGCTGCTGCACCCAAAAAACCGGGGCGCGATCGAGCAGCAAATCCCGCAGGGTGCCACCGCCGAGAGCCGTAACGATGGCAATCACCATGACGCCCAGCAGATCTAAGTGTTTGCGCCCCGCTGCCAGCGCACCACTCACCGCAAACACTGCCACGCCCAACAAATCTAAGACATAGAGAATCATCGATTTTGAACTAATGAGAAAACAGCCGAAAGTACCAAGACTGGGCCGTTTCCTTCACCGGAAAAGCCAGATACGTGAGGGGATTAATCGTGACGATAATATTGCGAATGTCGCGTTTAGCCAGGGCCACGATCGCCTTAGCCACCCACGGGGCGGACATCACCCCAATCGGGTTCAAATTGCTTTTAAATGGCCCCAAAATCAGCTTGCGAATCGTGCAGGGAGCATCTTGGCGTTTGAGAGTTACCAGGTCACCCGTCAGACGTTTCGACACCTCATAAAGGGGGCTAAAGGCAGGCCCGACTTCGGCCTCTGACGTGTTGACCCACAGTTCTTTGGTAGCGGCTCCGGTGGGGGTGTCCACAGTGGCAAGAAAGGCATCCATCAGGGCCAGCACCGAGAGAGAATTGACCTGCAAAGATCGCTCGATCGCCTCGGGGGTGCGATCGCCATGCTCATTGATGCCGTGGTTGATGATGAGAATATCGACCTTGCGCAGGGCCGCCTGCAGTTCAGCTTCTTGTCCCGGTTGCCAGGTGAGCACCCGCAGCGACTCTGGAAAGGTGGCCTCGGGCGAAGTCGTGATGGCGACCGGTTTGGCCCCGTGACGGGCCAGCTCAGTCAGTAGGGCTTGGCCCAGCGTGCCCGAGGCGCCGGTAACGGCGACGGTCTTGTTTTTGAGCGAAAGCGCCGTGCCCATAAGCTTGTCTAAAAAGGTGAAGTGGCCCGCGTAATAAGCGTTGACGTTGTCGAAATGATGTTTCCAATGATAGCTGCGGTTGACCCGCCACAGGCCGGGAATCTCTCGCAGGGGGCCGGGCTCATGGGTGAGATCGGTGGTCAGCAGCCAGCCCTGCGATCGCGCGATCGCCCCCCCCAAAAAGCCCGCACCATACAGACAGCCCACCCACAACCCCGGCTGCCAAAGCAGCGCCATGAGCGCCATGACGCCCATCATCGCCAATGATTCGGGCACGTCGTTATAGAGCTGCGCCTTGCTATAAAGTTCGGCACTGATCGGCGTAAAGTCTTTTTTGTAGGCGCGATGATGCCAATTATGTAACGTTTGCAGCGGTGCCCAAAGGTGGCTAGCGATGTGATAAGCGTCTCGCACCATCTCGACGATGACGATTGACGCGATCGCCCACAAGCTTTGTACAATCACTGTCTCCAGCACGATGTTCACGGCCTCACGGGGGTTAGTAGATGACACAGACGTTACAGTAAACGTCTGACAGGACAGGGTAATCTCTCGCACTCAGCATTATCCATGACAGACAGCGCCTTTGCATCTACTGGTCTGACGCCCTATGCGTTGCGCCTCCCCCCAGATGCCGATCTCAAAATCAGCCTGCAAACCTTTACGCAGCAGCACCAGCTCGCCGCCGCCTGCATCTTGACGGCGGTGGGCAGCCTCACTGTGGCTCAACTGCGCTTTGCCGGACAATCCACCCCGACAGTGCTGCCGGAGCGCTTTGAGATTGTTTCCCTGGTAGGGACGCTGTCGGTCGCGGGCCTGCACCTGCATCTAGCGATCGCCAATGCTCAAGGTCAGCTGTGGGGCGGGCACCTGATGCCGGGCTGTCGGATCTACACCACCGCCGAAATCATCGTGGGGGCGCTGCCAGGCCTGCGCTTTCAGCGATTAGCCGATGAGCAAACGGGGTATCGAGAGTTAGCGATCGCGATCGATCAGCCTCAGCCCCTGGAGCCGAATCTCTAGGGGCTGTCATCATTTAGCGGTCCAGTCCTTATGTAGAAAGCGTTTCAGCCCCTAGCTTATTTTGCGGAGCGGGCGCGGTAATGCTTACGGTGTAAGCACTCTGGATTTAATTGATGACGCGCCCTAGGACAAAAACATTTTCTACAGGGGTTGAGCCATGTCAACCCCGACGATCAGGACACGATGTTTGAGTAACTCCACAAGTTCTCAGCAGCTAGGCGGAAAAAGCCGACCGAATCGCTTCAATGCGCTTGCGGTTCACGCCCAGATCAGACTGGCCTAGCCGCGAGGCTGATCGCACGTGAACCGTACCAGCGGCATCCGCCGGTAGATAAAACTCCACATCATCGACATAGCCCATCAGCTTCGAGGTGAACTCAGCATAGAGATAGGTGTCGGTTTGCTCAATCACTTCGCTGCCGTCTTGCGCCTCAATCACCTGGCGTAGGGTGGTCAGGGCGGCGGCGGCATCGCCGGTATAGCTGAGGGGCGCGATCGCATGTTCGGCGTCGGTATCGCCTT
>CALCPB010001002.1 GCA_937897665.1 uncultured Halomicronema sp.
CACAGCGCCGAAAATCGCCGCTGCTCACCACCTGGTGAATCTGTGCAAAGGCAAACAGAGCTTCCATTTGCGCGGCGTAATCAGCCACCGAGTCGATCACCTCGACGGTCATGTTGCCCAGGGTGGCGGTGCCGATGCGATCCAAATCAACATCCGCGACAGCCAAGATTTTGTATTCACGAATGGTTTTGCTGCAGTCGAAAATCGCGCTGGTGACCTTTTCGGGTGCAGGGCCACCATTGTCGATGTTGTACTTGATGCCAAAATCTTCGTCCGGCCCACCGGGGTTGTGGCTGGCGGAAAGAATGATGCCGCCGAAGGCCTGGTTTTTACGAATCACACAGGAAGCCGCAGGCGTGGAGAGAATGCCGCCCTGACCCACAAGCACTTTGCCAAAGCCATTGGCGGCAGCCATTTTGAGAATAATTTGAATGGCGGTACGGTTGTAATAGCGACCATCGCCCCCCAGCACCAAAGTCTGATTCTGAATGCCGTCGAGGCTATCAAAAATCGACTGCACAAAGTTTTCTAAATAATGCTCTTGTTGAAAGGTGGGCACCTTTTTGCGCAGGCCAGAAGTGCCGGGCTTCTGATCAGAATAAGGAGTGGTGCTAACCGTCTGCACTGTTGTCATATCTCTCTCGTATCGCAGCTATGGGTGATGAGGGGGGTGCGGCTTCACAGTTTCACCCTGATCTCGCCGTCCTGACCTAACCGGGGTTTAGTTTGCCATTGAAATTATGGGACAGGCCGGTAAGCGATGCAATCTCTCGTCAGGGCGGTTAAGAGCCCCTGATCGCCCCAGTCGTTGCAGTCACATCGCGCGAGCGCGAACACTATCTACAAATAACCGCCAACCCCGTGGCCTTCTGTCGTTAACCTGACAAACTCGTAGCGTTAGTATGCAGCACCAACCCTAAGGCCTCATTAAGTCCGCCGACCTTTTTACTGCTATGTAGAAGTGAAACGATGAATTTTGGACGATTTTTGACCGGCAGCGCGATCGCGGTTCTACTCATCTTGGCCCCAGCTTGCAGGCTAATTTCACCAACTTCGAGCGTGGCGTCATCCCCTACTAATGAGTCGACCCCACCACCATTAATTGCCGCCACTCTGGCGGGCGATCGCGATCAGGTACAAGCCCTGCTCGACAGTGGCACCGATCCCAATTTGGTTTATTACACCAACACGGCCTTGACTTATGCCGCCCGCGACGGCTTCACAGAGATTGCGGCAGCGCTGATCGCCACCGGGGCAAAGGTCAACTGGGTGGATGGCGAAGGCGTGACGCCCCTCATTCTGGCAGCTTTTAAGGGCCATGTAGAACTAGTAGAACTCTTACTGGCTCACGATGCCGACCCAAACGTCGTCGATCAGTGGGGCCGCACCGCTTTGGACTATGCCCGACGGCGCGGTGAAGATGACGAGATCGCCCAGCTACTGCAATCGTCGAGATGATCGGCTGATGCCAACGATCGCTCAGCCTCAAATAGCCTATTAATCTAGCGGATACTCAATCCGGCGCTGCCGCTTGCATCTTGCACCCTCCACTCTCTACTCCCCACCCTCCACCTTCTACTCCCTAATCCACTCGCAGCGGAATATTGTCAAACCGGTTCAAGCTCACCAGCGACAGACTCAGCACCAGCACGATCGCTAACGGCGACACCCCCAACGGAATCATGCTCAGCGCCAACGCCGCCAGCACCAGCCGCGCTCCCACGACCCCTCCGGGCAACGACTGGGGAGTGGCCCACTGCAGTGTCGTCACGCCGATTAGAAAAATAGCCACGCCGCCACACAGTACTGTCCGCGCTTCGGCCCCAAAGTCACCGCTCGATACCGCCTCGATCGCCAACTGAATGCCCACCCCCGTGGCCACAATGCCCATGAACACCAAGATGTGGCTATAGCCGTAGAGATATGCCCGCAAGAGCGCCAACTTACCGCCGCGTAGCGCCTGGTTGATCGTCGATTCATCAGCTCGTTCAAAATACATCCACCACAGGCTGACTGCTGTCAAAAATCCGCCTGCCCCTGTTAGTGCACTTTGCCACTGCCAGGCCGTCTCCGAAACGCCCGTGGCCACAGCGATGATCGCTTCTCCCAACACGATGATGACAAACAGGCCAAACCGTTCATCCATATGGGATTTTTGGGTGGGCACCGTGCGAATGGTCAAGTAGGTGATGGGGCCGTTGCTGATTTCAATCAGCAGGGCGATCGCCCACAGCCAAAAACGAACCGGTTCGGGTACGGCGATCGACAATAGCCACAGACCAAAGGCAACAGAGAAACTGATCGTATAGCGAGCAGTAAGTTCGCGTGACGGGGGCACCAAGCGCCAAGCCTGAACGTACAAAAAGATGATGACGAACCTTAACGCGGCATAGGCAGTGGCAAATGCGGCCGAGCCGCCCTGCAGCGCATCGTGAATAGTCAGGGCCATGATCACCAGTCCAAACATGACGCCTAGCATGACTAAACGATAGGGGCCGCGATCGATATCAAACTGGTCGGCATAGTAGCTAAAGTCGATCCACAGCCACCAGACGGGCACAAACAGCGCGGCGAATCCGGCGATACCGGCCCAGGTCGGGTCGATATGCAGCAGATGGGCGACTTCGGCGATCGCAAAGACAAAGACCAGATCAAAAAATAATTCTAACCAGGTGGCGTGGCGTTCGCGATCGTCCTCAGCCGTCAGGTATTGGCGCAGCGAACTTTGGGGTGGGTTAGTCATGGGGATGAGAACTAGAGCAGCGGAAAACACCGGGACGCTCTAGCAGAATGCGGAATGTGGAGTTCGAAATATGGAATTTCCAAATCTCAATTCCGCATTTCGGCGAGCGACTCTACCCTACGGGAAGGCTTTCAGCGAGCGAGCAGTCGCTGGCAGCCGAGTCCCCTTCCCATCGGGCACTTCAAATTCAAAACTTTCAACCTTGTAGGAATCGATCAGCCCTTAACGCCAGGGATTCATAAATTCCAATGCCAAACTCCGTAGGGCTCTGCCCTCAATGCAGGGTACTCCGAATTCCGAACTCCAAATGTTAGCCTCAACTCCCTACCAAACACTGATCTAGCTAATCATGATGTCAGTCATTTGCTCTAGTTCGATCAGATTGCCATCGGGGGCACGAAAACAGGTTGAGATAAAGCCCCGCTCTGGATAACTCGTGAGGGGAGCCAGCATTTCTATCCCCTGTTCCTGTAGGGCCAGCGTCGCCTGCCTGAGATCATTAACCTTGAAAGAAAGCACGACCTGAGCGCTATGGGGGTCATAGCTGAGGCTTTCGTCCCGAGAGACGAAATCGGCAACTTTTGCCCGGTTGAAGAGCGTAATCAGAACGGCACCCGTATCAAATTCGACATACTCATCGGCATCATCTTCGAACTTGATCGGCAACCCTAAAACATCTTGATAAAAAGCCTTGCAAGCTTTGAAGTTTTCGACGTTGAGACGGGTGTACAGATACTGAAGCTGCATGAAATCTCTCCTGATGAGATGCGTTTTAGCCAAACTATAGCGTTATACCCAGACCCTCAAGCTGCGATTCACGATGTGCTGGCGCTTTACTGAAGAAGACACCCAGCGATGGCAGCGACCGTCCCCTCCGGGCACAAATGGGGCAGGCTGTTTTTAGCTCAGCGCTCCGCAGCAGACCGGCTGAACCCAGTGAGATCAGCTGCTCGCGATCGCCTCCTTAATTTCCTGAGGTGACTCAGCAGAGGCTGGGGGAATGGGCAAAAAGATTGTAAAACAGGTGCGCCCCGGTTCTGAAGCGACTTTCACCATGCCTTTGTGGCGGTTGTGGATAATGCGACTCACCGCATCGAGCCCTAGGCCAGAGCCTTGCCCCATTTCTTTGGTGGTGTAAAACGGCTCAAAAATACGCGATTGCACATCGGCGGGAATGCCAGCGCCCGAATCGATGACCTTAATGCACACATAGTTGCCATCGCGCTCTGTCCGAATTTCGAGGGTGCCTTGTTCTGCCATCGCATAAAGGGCGTTGTCGATCAGATTAGTCCAGACTTGGTTGAGTTCGCTGCCGTAGGCGCAGACTTGGGGCAAGGAGGTGTCGTAATGGCGACAGATCTTCACCCCCTGCTTGAGCTTGTAGGAAAAGAGCTTGAGGGTATCTTCCAGCCCTTCATGCACGTCAACTAGCTGCTGAGCGCCCTGGTCGCGGTGGGAGTAAGACTTCATCGAGTGAACGAGGTCGGCAATGCGCTCAGCTCCTCGTAGACCATTTTTAATCATCGACATCATGTCAAACGAGAGAGCCAGCCAGCGCACGCCTTGATCCCGCAGTTCCCCGGTTTCATCGCGCCAGCGGCTGGTGAGGTGCTCAAGCGTGTCTACTTCAATACCAGCTGCCGCTAGCGGTTCAGCCAGCTTCCAGGCTTCGGCAACGCCGTAATCTTCGAGCCAGGTCAACAGTTCGTCTTCGCGATCGCTGAGGGTCATCGCATCCAACGTTTGATGCAAGATGATCTCATAACCGCGATCGCGGGTCGCTTGCCACTCCTGCGTGTGGGCCGGGTCAACCTGGGCCTGACCATACACCAAGTTCATATGCTCTAGCTCGCGAATGGCGGGCACTACATCGCTCATGGCTCGGACTAGGGCCGCGGCGGGATTGTTGAGTTCGTGGGCCAATCCAGCGGAAAGAGTGCCCAAAGCGGCCATCTTTTCGCGACCGCGCAGAAAGGATTCTAGCCCCCGTGTCCGCGTCTGCACTACGCGAAAAATGCTGCGCTCAAAGCCGCGACAGTTGTGCAGCAGGGTGAGAAAGTCGCAGCAGTTGAGCTGATACAAATAACAGTCCGTCAGGGTGTAAACCGAGACGGGCACTGGCGCTTCGGTCAACACGGGTATTTCCCCAAAAAAGGCGGGAGCCGTATGCTGCCCAATCGGCATTTCGACGCCTTCACTCAGCCGCGTCAGGCTGATCTGACCTTTTAAGAGAATGAAAAAGCCACTGGGATCATCCCCTTCTTTGCTGAGGGTGGCTCCAGCCGGGAGCTTTACCTCCGTAGCGCGATCGCAGGCCCAGTCCAACTGTTCTTTCGGCAACTGTTGGAAGGCTTCAAGGGTGAGGAGTTCTTCAATACAGAGCATAGTAAGAGCGGCGATAAGGGTAGGGCTGGTGATACTGACAGTCAGTTGGAGCCAGTCAGGATGGGTTCACTTCGCTGCAGGACG
>CALCPB010001003.1 GCA_937897665.1 uncultured Halomicronema sp.
GCACAGTGGATCGACACACCCTGCAGAACTGACGAGCTCAGCCAATGTAGCCTCAGCACAGTGATCAGCGCTGTCAATAGTTGAGCAATTGCAGCAGACCTCTATCGTTCTGTTTGCATTAGACAGAGGAATGCTTGCACCTCAAAACACAAGTAGAACTTATGAATGAAATTTAATATTTCATTCCAGATTCGCCTGCTTAGCGTTGGAATCCATGGGTTTGATGATAGAGTTAAGCACATGAGGAATTAATTCTTCATTGACTTGAATCTATGAAGGTTGAGACGCATCGCGCTCGCCTTCTCCCTCGTTCAGAGAACGGCCATCTCTGGACATCCTGTCGACAGGTTTTCGCGCAACACCTGTGCTGTAGGGGTGAAGCGCTTCACCTCTATTTTCTTTGACATCCGGCTTTTAACTTGTTGAAACTATCACTCCTCAGCCAATGGGGAGGCGAAAGGAGGTAACTGTGGATTTCTTGTCCGAATTTCTGACGCTCTTTGTGGGGAAGTTGCAGTCCCCGACGCTGGGCTTTCTGCTAGGGGGCATGCTCATTGCCGCTCTCGGTAGTCGACTGACGGTTCCCGATGCGGTCTATAAGTTCATCGTCTTCATGCTGCTCATCAAAGTTGGACTGAGCGGCGGCGTTGCCATCCGCAACGCCAATCTGGCGGAGATGTTGTTGCCCGCCCTGTTCGCTGTGATCATCGGCATCTCAGTCGTATTCATCGCGCGTTTTACGTTGGCCCAGATGCCCGGTGTCAAAACCTTCGATGCCATTGCGACCGGCGGCTTGTTTGGTGCTGTGAGCGGCTCGACTCTCGCCGCTGGCATCACGCTGCTGGAATCAGAAGGGATGCAATATGAGGCCTGGTCCGCTGCCCTCTATCCTTTTATGGATATTCCAGCGCTGGTGACGGCAATTGTCTTAGCGAGTATTTATGCTGGCAAGCAAAAGCGCGACAAATATTTGAAAAACGAAGAGTATCTCAGGAAGGAAGAATATAGTGGCATGCAGCCCGTTGCCGCCGGTGGATACTCCAACGTTGACCCGCGTGGTGCGGCAGACGGATATCCTGGTGAACCGGGCGGTACCGGCGGCGGGTCTTCCAGTCCGTCAGGGGGTGCCCCAAGCAATCGGGTTTAGAACTGGCCCAACATTAAGGAAAGCCACCAGGGATCTGCGCTCTCGGCTCTGCTGCTCGGTCTCGCGCTCGGTATTCTGACTGATCCTACGCGGGTCTATGAGGGCTTCTACGATCCCCCATTCCGTGGTCTGCTCTCGATTCTGATGCTGGTCATGGGTATGGAAGCTTGGTCAAGGCTGGGTGAATTGCGCAAGGTGGGCCAGTGGTATGCCCTCTATGCTGTGATCGCACCGATACTGCATGGGTTCATTGGTTTCGGACTTGGCTATGTTGCCCACATCATCACTGGTTTCAGCCCTGGCGGCGTCGTCCTCTTGTCTGTTATCGCTGCTTCCAGTTCTGACATCTCGGGACCGCCTACGTTACGCGCCGGTATTCCTAAAGCTAATCCCTCCGCCTACATTGGCTCGTCTACGGCTGTCGGCACCCCGATCGCTCTGGCTGTCTGCATTCCACTCTTTATTCAGCTTGCTCAGGCAACGATGGGAGGGGGCTAATCCTAAGACTTATGGTCTGCCGGGACTCTCGTGAACCGGCACCAACGCGGCAGCTAGACCCATGGACGATTGCTTGGGTTTGCCGTTTCCCTAAGGTTCTATGTTGTTCAATGAATACACAATGGTTAGGAGGTAACCAACATGGCTAAGCCAGCCAGCAAGCTTGTGATTATTACGGAAAAGTTGCTGCTGATAATAATCGCCATCATCATCGACGATGCCGGGGCAACCGGTTACACAGTGTTAGAATCTGGCTGTATAGGTAGTCGCAACGTGCGCTCAGCGGGACAACCCAGCGTTTCTGACACCCAGGCGAATATCAAGTTTGAGGTGCTCACCGAAAATCGAGATATTGCTCTGAAGATTTCGGATCGGATCGCGCTAGAGTATTTCGACGAATATTCGGGCATTGCATATATCTGTGACGCGGAGGTCCTGTACGCGCACAAGTTCTGTGGGCCAGACGGCTGTTGAGTCGAGACGATGCAAATCCAAAAAGCCGGGGAATGCCCCCGGCTTTTTCGTGTCTGTGTTGCGTACCCATGGTCCGTTGATGCTGACGAAGCAGACGGTGATCGCCCACTCACAGTTGCCGATCCTCACCTAAGAACTCAGCGTCACCTTTAGCGCCACCAGGTGGTTCCGCAAGGAAATTTAGCCGCCGCTAGCAATCGGCCAAGCCTAGTTCATTTGGAACAAGCAGGCTGTCCAGTACCATAGCAAGCTGAGCTACAGTAGCCTGGCGACCACTGCAATTAACCCCTTCAGATGGTTAGAGGAAGCGATCGTCATAGATGACAACAGTCCATCGAGCCCACCCATCGAGCCTCAAACATAAGGCGTCACGTCATCGCCGCAATCGTCAGCAAGATAAGACAAGGCTCGAAACCGTAGCCCTACCAGCTGTTCGTAAAGTGGATTCAACTTGCACATGGGCGGAATGTGGACAATCTTACGCTTGAACAGCTTCACATCGCGTTCAAAAGGGCACTGCGATGGCACCAGCTTACAGATAAACCGGGCGAGCCGGGGGTCGTTGACCTGTAACTGATCTAGCCACTCTTTAGCGGGTTTTAAAGGTTCTAGCCCAGGCTCATCGCCCCGGTCAAGTTCGCCTGTAGCTGAATCCTGAGCGTTGTACAGCGTCGATCGCACGGAATCCAAGAGCTGAGCTTCTAAACCCACCGCCGTACAAAAACTATGAAGCAGGTGATCTTCTTCAGTGGAATAAACACCATCGGCCAGCGCGACCATGACTGCCGTCCGCAAGAAGTTCTCAGCGGCTTCGGTTTGTTTCCCTAAAGTTTCTGCCAGTTCCGTCGGCGAGATCGGCTCTAGCGCATCAAAGAACCCGATGTTAGGGGCCAATTCCTCTTGCGTCATCGCCGTAATCAGGCTTTTTTCTTCTTCATCGAAGTGTCCATCAGCCCAAGCAATGGTAAGTAAACCTCGAAACCACACCTTGATTTGCTCAGGCGTATACGGAGAATGAATAGTGGATGGCATAGACAAGTATCAGGCTAGACAGCAACAGCAATGCTGAAATGCGAACTAATTGTAGCTTTCCCTGTCAAGGGGGAAGAAAAACCGGCGAATTGAATCACGATTGTTCGGCAATTACGCTAAGGCAGCCTCAAGACTTACTCAGTTTTTGCCCGAGGACTGAACCCGTCTGCCCGGTAAAGACCCATAGCATCGCCCTTGCTCCGTCTCGCAGTCCGCGCACCAGTGGTTCTGATGCGTTGTCATCAGAGGGCACAGGCAACGGTTGAAAGGCAATATCATGGCGGCCTAATACAACCTGAGCGATGATGGCCGCTCGTCGCATGTGATAGTCAGAAGTCACTAAATAGACACTTTCAACGCCCGATTGCTGCTGATCTTCTACAACGGTGTTGAAGTTAGTGACGGTATCTACATCACGATTATCAAGACTGACTCGATCAGAGGCCACATCCGCCTCTTGAAACAGCCATTGCGCATACTCGGGATTAGTGCCAGAAGAAACCCAGACTTCTAAGTCAGGATGTTCACTGGCAAACTCTGCGGCAAAGTGCTCCCGTTCTGGCGCACCGCCTAGTACGAGAATTGCCTGGGGTTCTCTCAGCTTGGCTTTTACTTGGCTTTGTCCCAACCAAGATAAAGGCACCAACAATAGCATTAGTCCGAGACGCCAATGCCATCGCGATCGCCGTTTCCTCCGCATAGATCAACCCAAATTGGTATCAAAAGAACAATCGTCTCAAGATCAACAGGATAACGCTTAAATCAAGTGGCTGGAGCTTAATTTTTTCAAGAAATGTCCTTAATAAATGACCTAGCCGGATACGACGATGCCACGTCGAGATGGCGCTTCTGCCGTGCGATCGTCAGATAGGCTGACCAGATGCCAAATCAAATTGTGAAACATTTTCAGATCAATCATCTATATCCCAGTCTTGGGGCACTTTTCTGACGAAAATGAGACCTGCTGGCGGCGCGAAATCAAGAAATGTGGCTACGGCAGAATCGTTTTGCTAGCGCCGTGCAACATCTCGCCTCGGCTCAAAGGAGAAGCCCAATGAACGGGTAATACCAGTTCTCAGTGATCGGACTTCCGATGCAGTCTTGGAAACGCAGGGGAGCCAAACTGTAGTCGAGTCATCCTATTGGGAGACGGCCAACTTGTCTGTGTCGCTGTAATTTGTAGCACCGGTATAAGATGCTCAGCCAGACAATACCGGCATAAAGCCATTGAGTCTGACTAAACACAAACCAGCAAGCCCTGATAACTCAAGACTTGCCGGTTTGTTCATGAATTATGCAGTGATAACGCTGAACGCTCAGCCCATAGAAGGCGACTTACGACTCATATCGCGAACCATATCTTTGAAGGGCGACATGCTAGGGCCAGGGCGACGACGCGGCGACCGATCGATTCTCGGGTTGACTAAATAGTCAGTGGCAAAGTTAGTGACCAGTGGTGCTTGGGGCTGAGCGACTGCTGTCGGTTTGACGGGTTCAGCCGCTGGCTGAGCGACGGTTTTCGGCGCAGTTGGAGCGGGCGGTTCCTGAGAGTTGGTCGAGGCTACTGCCGCAGTTGGGGCGGGAGCAGGTTCCGCAGCAGGCTGTGCCGGAGCCGTTGCGGGGGCAGCGGCTTCGTCCAGCTCCATAAAATACTCACCTTTTTTGCCAATGCCAAAGATGCCAGCAATGCTGCCAAAAATGCCACCGATCAGGCCAAAGATGCCACCAAATATCGTTTTTATCAGGCCCATATGAGTTCTCCAAACTGCCGATGATTGCGAATTATCAAGCCAAGGTTTAAGGAATCTATCATCCCGCAAACCTATGTCACTCATTATTCCGGGCAACTCAGCGTCTAGCAAGCTATCTGAGAATCGCCTTTGCAAATGTTTACAAAAAAGCAAGGGCGGCACCCATAAGAGAGCCGCCCTTGCCGATGCTAAGAACGATGAACCATGCCTACGTTCATTCCGGCTTTTAGTCAGCCCCTTGAGTTAGCAATTCACGCCGCTCACCGGGTTGAATAACGACTTTGCCCGTGTCATCAACATCCACCGATGCTGTATCACCTTCACCGAGGCGACCGGACAAAATCTCTTCAGCTAGCGTGTCTTCTAGCAAGCGCATAATGGCTCGCCGTAGGGGTCGAGCACCATAACTGGGGTTGTAGCCTTCTTCGACCAAGCGGTCTTTAAAGCGAGCCGTCACCTCCAGCTCAATACCCTGCTCCGATAGACGCCCAAAGACTTCCTTCAGCAGGATATCGGCAATCTCTTTGACCTCGTCCTTGGTGAGCTGACGGAAGACAATGATTTCATCTAAGCGGTTCAAGAACTCAGGACGGAAGTACTGCTTCAGCTCTTCGTTGACCAAAGACCGAATGCGGTTATATTGCGATTCTGCTTGATCGTCTTCAAAGTCGAAGCCGAGGCCACCGCCGCCTTTCTCAATAACTTTAGAACCAATGTTAGAAGTCATGATCAGCAGCGTGTTCTTGAAGTCAACCGTCCGACCTTTAGCATCGGTCAGGCGACCATCTTCCAGAATTTGCAGCAGCATGTTGAAAACATCAGGGTGCGCTTTCTCGATTTCATCGAACAGCACAACCGTGTAAGGTCGTCGTCGTACTGCTTCAGTGAGCTGACCACCTTCGCCGTAACCAACATATCCGGGTGGTGAACCGATGAGCTTGGAGACCGTATGGCGCTCCATGAATTCAGACATGTCAAGACGAATCATCGCCTCTTCAGAACCGAAGAAGTAAGCTGCCAACGATTTCGTGAGTTCGGTTTTACCTACCCCGGTCGGCCCCGAGAAGATAAAGCTCGCAATGGGGCGATTGGGATTCTTCAGCCCCACTCGCGCCCGTCGGATAGCCCGTGAAATGGCTTTCACCGCTTCGTCTTGGCCGATTAGCCGCTGATGGAGGGTGTCTTCCATATGCAGCAGCTTTTCGGACTCGGACTCGGTAAGCTTGCTGACCGGTACACCGGTCCAAGAGGCGACGATTTGGGCAATGTCTTCCTCAGTAACAGAGGGCATATCTTCGCCACTTTCGTCATCGGCCTTTTTGTTTTGGGCGATGCTGCGAATTTCGGCTTTGATTTCCATTTCGCGATCGCGCAGCTCGCCAGCCGTGTCAAAGTCCTGGGAGCGCACCGCATTGTCCTTATCTTTAAGGACTTGGCGCAGCTCTTTATCCAGCTCTTTGGCTGCCGGTGGCAGTTGCGAGTTGATCAACCGCACCCGTGAGCCGGCTTCATCAATCAGGTCAATCGCTTTGTCGGGTAGGAATCGATCAGAGATGTACCGATCCGCCAGTTTGGCGGCCGCAT
The DNA here is from genome assembly GCA_937897665.1 of uncultured Halomicronema sp. GTDB lineage: Bacteria > Cyanobacteriota > Cyanobacteriia > Phormidesmidales > Phormidesmidaceae > Halomicronema. The sequence continues at coordinate 6,487 of CALCPB010001003.1, forward strand.
CCAAGGCGTCGTCGGTAATCTTCAACTTATGATGCTGTTCGTAGCGATCGCGCAAACCATGCAGAATTTCGATGGTTTCTTCGATGCTGGGTTCACCCACCATCACCGGTTGGAACCGGCGCTCAAGCGCGGCATCCCGCTCAATATGCTTGCGGTACTCATCGAGAGTGGTGGCCCCGATGCACTGCAGTTCACCACGAGCCAAGGCCGGCTTGAGAATGTTAGCGGCATCGATCGCCCCCTCAGCAGCCCCGGCCCCAATCAGGGTATGCACCTCATCAATCACCAAAATGACGTTGCCCGCCGAGCGGATTTCGTCCATGATTTTTTTCAGGCGCTCTTCAAACTCACCGCGATATTTGGTGCCGGCAACCAGCAAGCCAATATCTAATGTGACCACCCGCTTCTCTTCAAGAATGTCGGGAATATCGCCGTTCATGATGCGCTGAGCGAGCCCCTCGGCGATCGCCGTCTTGCCCACTCCAGGCTCACCGATGAGTACTGGATTATTTTTAGTCCGCCGACCCAAAATCTGGATCACGCGTTCAATTTCTTTTTGGCGACCCACCACCGGGTCAAGCTTGCCTTCTCCAGCCATCTGCGTCAGGTTGGAGCCAAACTCATCAAGCGTGGGAGTTTTGGTGCGGCCTTGCCCCCCACCCGAGGAAACTTCTGCCGTTTCACCAAGCATCCGAATCACCTGCGTCCGCACCTTAGAGAGGTCGACACCAAGATTCTCTAGAACGCGGGCAGCGACGCCCTCACCTTCGCGAATCAGCCCTAACAACAAATGTTCGGTGCCGATGTAGTTGTGTCCCAACTGGCGAGCTTCCTCTAGGGAAAGCTCTAGCACCCGCTTAGCGCGTGGCGTGAAGGGAATCTCAACGGCAACAAAACCAGAGCCGCGACCAATGATTTTCTCAACTTCAATACGCGCATCTTTGAGATTGACGCCCATTGACTTGAGCACTTTGGCGGCGACCCCCGTGCCTTCTCCTATGAGACCAAGGAGAATTTGCTCTGTCCCCACAAAATTGTGGCCCAAGCGGCGGGCCTCCTCTTGGGCGAGCATAATGACTTTAATGGCTTTTTCTGTGAAGCGTTCAAACATTATTTGAAATCCAAAATACCTGCTGGGCGCTGGTTACGGTGATTCTAGCACAGGGGTATTGGCGAACTGTGGCACCGTACACAGTGGTGAAAACCGCCCGTCATCCACTTTTTCTAGAACCAAGTCGCATCCAGTTATGCTCGGTCTCTTAAACTTTCATTGCCTTCTCTTAATTTTTGCGGCAAGGCTATCTATGGATCCAATCAACGCGCTAATGCGATCGAGGTAAAGGCTTGCTCGTCAGCTGATACTGTTGGCCCAGGCGCACTTGTTGGTGCTGCAATGTCGCTGCAAAGCTGGGAGCTTGCAAACTTTGTTTCCAGAGAATTAAAGCACTTTCGCCATCGGGGTAATAATGCCGCCGCTCGCCCGCGATGCTGAACCCATATTTTTTATAGAGCGTCAGCGCTCGATGGTTAGTGGGGCGGACCTCTAGCGTGGCGCGGGTGAGCCCCCGCGCGATCGCGGCTCGCAGTAATTCAATCAGCAGCCATTGTCCGAGCCCTTGGCCCTGCTTGGCCGGTTCGATGCCCAAGAGGTTGAGGTTGGCTTCTTCGAGGATGTCCCTAACGCAGCCAATGCCGCTG
>CALCPB010001004.1 GCA_937897665.1 uncultured Halomicronema sp.
GCGCCCTCTTCTCCCGAGTAACATTTCTGCGCCTTCACCGGAACCGTTCAGCGGGTGTGGGAAGATGGTTTGCGGTTGAGTACAGACGATCGTAATCTCCGGGTCGATTCCTGGAATCTTTGCGGGGACTTTACGGCCAGCCATGTCAGCGTGGGCGAGCGCCTAACGGTGACTGGCGAATTTGACGGGGATGAATTTGATGCTTCTTCCATCACTAATTCCGATGGCGCTAGAGTTTGTAGCTCAAGGAGCTGAAACCTGCTTCAATTCAATGGATACGTGGCTGAATCCGGTGTCCAAGATTCCGTTGACTAGTGTATCTGGACCTGTTGTATTTTAAGCTGGCCGGGATGCTGGAGCTTAAGGAGCTCCAGCATCCCTTGGATTTTTTCCTGGCTTACCTGATAACCCCATATTTCTCGTTCCGGTGATTTCTTCCTGTATTGATGGACAAAAGAAGATGAGCAACAGAAATTGAACAGAAAGCCGTCTATCAAAGGACTCAACTTAGAGTTAGCTAACGTTGAGCATTACCGACTGTAGGTATCCCATTGCGCAAAACAGATCCTGAACAAAGCAGTTTGAGTGCGCGAAAATGTTAGGCAATAAATGATTCGTTGATCTCTGCCATCATCACCAGATCCCGTTGCGGATCGCTACCGAATTGAAATATATGCTCACCCACAACTCTGAATCCATATTTGCCGTAGAAGGCGATTGCCCTAGGATTATGCTCCCAAACTCCAAGCCATATATGGTCCGCTCCAGCATCCGATGCTGTGGATAAAATCTTAGACATGAGCTTATGGGCCACACCTCGGCCATGCCACTCCTTGCTAACATACAACCGATGGAGCTCTGAAGGATGATCGGCAGCAACACATGCTTTGGGCGAGTGTAACCGCACTTGTGCAAAGGCGACTAACTGGTCTTTGACCTCCACCAAAATAGTGGCACAGTTAGGATCTAGAATTTCCTGCCGTTGAATCTCCGTACCGAAGCTCTTTGCACAATGAAGTTCCATATCAGTGAGATTTTTTTTCGTTGCGAAAGTCTCTCGAAAGGTGTGCTTGGCTATATGGGCTAAGACCTCAGAGTCATCAGGATGTGCTTGCCTAATCGTGATCATAAGGACTGAGTTTTTTTAATCTACAAATATTTTACGCTAATAGAGAGAACCTGACCCTATAAACAATGTTGTTTAAGGGGAGTTTTGGACATTAACTCGTTCTTGATAGGTGTCTTTATCAACAGGCTAAGCTCGCTGGTTGATTAACAAAGCGAGTTTTCTTAGCCAGTCGCCAAGGCACGAACGGCGGAGTTTAGCATGCTTGATGTGGATGCTGAGTTTCCGTCACTCCGGCAAATCTGATCGGCCAGCTCAAGCACCGCAAAGCCGTGCATGAGCGACCAGATCGCATTGATTCGACGATCGAATGTTTTTTCGTCCACCTGTCCAAGTGCTCGGATCGCGTCCGCAAGCAAGTTATAGGCGCGGCTGGCTTCGGTACGGAATTCTGCGCTGGGACTTGGCAATGCTTTGCGATCGAACATCAATTGGAACACTGTCGGGTTATGTATCGCAAAGTTGAGGTAGGCATCTGCCATGGCGCACACATCGTCGACCGCCTGATTGGAACTCAGCTGCTCCAGTGTTGCCGATAGGTCACGAAATCCCTGGGCTGCGCAGGCCGAAAATAGTTCATCTGCATTTCGAAAATGGTGCAGCGGTGCCGCATTCGAAACGCCCGCCTCGCGTGCGAGGGCACGCAGCGAAAACTGTCGTAACCCATCCCGTTCAAGCATTGTTCGCCCGATCTTCACCAAGACGCTGGCCAGATCCCCGTGGTGATACGACCTCTTTTCCGCTCTTTCAGTTTTGATCCTCATAACAGCATATTAGCGAAGAATCTTAGCTTTGATCCCCACAGCAGCATACTAGCGAAAAATCTTGACATTGACAAGATAGGGATAATTTGTCATCTTTACAGTGTTTAGATTCGGGAGATCGAACGATGCGTAAACTTGCTGGCGGCTATCCGTGCCAGTTCATGCTCTGCTGCAGAAGCACCTTCTACATCGGACCTGTTTGGCACCTGGTAAACACAGGCCTCCATTGTGTAGGGCGTCCCACGATGTTGCCTGCACCCGAGTTCTTCACGACACCATAGTGGTCATGGCTGGTCCCTGCGGCAACAAATCCGTGATTAAGCTGCCCCCAAAAGGTAGCTGTTGATTTTGTGAGTGGATAAAGTATACATCAACCCATGCGATTTTGAACCTAGCTATTTTGGGACAAAAGTCTCGTCCTAATTGGAATAGTCCAATTATCTGGGGTGGGGTGATACCAGATCTGACAATGTTTATTTTTTTCGGTTGGACACAGTTTGGGACAGAAATGACGTCAGATTAAATTTGGGAAGAGGAGTACTACAGTCCAGGTTGGCAGGCTTTGTTTGATGCGGGCCATTCGCTACCCTTAGCGCTGATAGGAGTGGGATTGGGGCTATGGTGGCAACGGCGTAAGCGGTTTCGAGCTTTGGGTGTGGCAATGGTGCTGGGCTGTCTCAGTGTTGGTTTGCATAGCTTAGGCGATTTGCCGGTGCATGCAGAAGACGCACACCGTCATTTTTGGCCGCTAAGCAACTATCGCTTGATTAGCTCAGTGTCTTATTGGGATCCAAATCTGTATGGCGATGTGTTTGGGGTGTTTGAGCTAGGGCTATCGCTGGTGCTAAGTGTGTATGTATTTAGGTGGTTGCGATCGCGCCTCACCAAAGCCCTTGTAGTTTTCTGTAATCTTCTCTTTCTCATCTTCATTATTGGCAGCTTTTTCGTTTAGAAGCTGTTCCCAGACAACATAGAAAGGAGAGCCGACACGACTCCCCAGCATTGGGAAGAGCTGGTCTTGATGAATCTTGACAACGGATACCTCCACCATCTGCCAACGAGATGTTTTCGTCAGCTTGAAAAGTCTTGATGTATACATTTCAGCCATCATATGGCGGCTGGTATCAGACTCTCTATTTTTACCTCAATTAGGGCTACTGAATCAAAATCAGGAGAAACTCTCAAACAATGAATAAATTCCATGCTACAAGCTTAAATTCAAGAACATCTGGAGCGTTCATCGCGGCAGCTTCTGCGACAAGCCTGCCAGGTCTTTTCGTATTGATGTCTGCCGGCTGGCCAGATTTTCTTCGCATGCCTGCAAGTGAGGCGGTGCCAATTTTATCGGAAAATTGGCCTGCTATTCGTTTTGGCTTTGCGTTGATGTTTTTGGCTAATATACTGTGGTTTCCAGCAATTTGGTGTTTGGCGCGAGTGTTGTTTAAGCCGGGCAGTAAATGGGTTGATCTGGCGCTCAATTTTGCTTTAGCATCCCTGGCCATACGCGGGCTATGGTATGGCGTGGCGCTGACGATGTTCCCAGTTCTCATCGACCTTTGGCCTAACCTGGACGCTGCGAGCATAGGAGCCGTAG
>CALCPB010001005.1 GCA_937897665.1 uncultured Halomicronema sp.
AAACGTCAATTCATCACCGAGACGAAACCAGGCATTGTCCTGCGGACGTCCCCCTTGTGTGACCTGAGCCACACCGAATGCAAACCGCTGGGCTACTTCAGCATCCATCCAGAGGGCATGGGTTTGTCCCTGTGACAGCTTGTAGAAGAACTTACCCCCGGACTTACCGAGGTCACAAGCCAGTAGCAAAGTCGGATTGCGAGAAATCATATCGTTATCTCCAAAGAACTCCTTCAATTATCAGCACAACAACAGCATTAATCGTGCCTTTTCGTGAAACTTAACCGATTAATGCTGAATAGTTTTCAGGAATACGTGACTAATTGTTATTATCCCCGATTTATGCTGAATTAATGGAATAAGATTAAGTGTATCAGGTTGCTACGCCCCTATCGGGGCTGCGCGGAGGGGCCACACATGACGCCAAGGGTCTGGCAAAACCCGCTCAAGCAGCCTCTCCGTAAACGCTCTACTGTCTTCCGCCTCGCTTCAGCGTTCGCTTAAAGAGAACGTCCTGTTTTTAACCTGAGATATCCATGCGTTCCACGAGCGAACTCTCTGCTGCTCAAGCGGAGACCTATTACACGAAAGAGGATTATTACTCCTCAGAGGAAGCGGCGCATCCCACGAAATGGGTGGGCAAGGGCGCGGCTACTTTAGGATTGTCGGGGACGGTCAGTCAGCACGAGTTCAGCAGTCTGCTCTCTGGACAATCCCCGGATGGGCAATCACTGTCAGGCAAGGCGGTGAATCCTGAGAAGCGGCGAGCGGCGACGGATTTCACGTTCAGTGCGCCGAAGAGTGTCAGCATTGCCGCGTTGGTGCAAGAGGATGAGCGAGTTCTAAAGGCGCATCATCAGGCGGTGAGCAAATCACTGTCAGTGTTGGAAGAGCGCTATGCTCAGACGCGAGTTTCGACGGCAGCTGGTCGGCAGAAGGTCAATACGGGGAACATCACGACGGCAGTGTTCACCCACTCCACCAGTCGCGAAGCCGAGCCGCAGTTGCATAGCCATTGTGTCGTGATGAATGCCACCCAACTGCCGGATGGTCGGTGGATTAGCTTCAGCAATGAAAGTGCGATCGCGAACAAGAAATTCTTGGGACAGATTTATCAGAATGAACTGGCGATCTCGCTTCAACAGCAAGGCTATCAAATTGAGCCCAAAGCTCATGGTCAGTTCGAGTTGAAAGGCTACTCTCCAGAGTTGCTGCAAACGTTTTCGACGAGGCGGCAGCAGATTCTGAAGCTGATCGAGCAGTGGGAAGCGACGGGCTCAGAAAACAATCTGGCACTGCGGGAAATGGCGACGCTAGTGTCGCGGAAACGCAAGCCCAGGGAAATTGATGATGGGGTGCTACAGCGAGGTTGGCAAGCATTAATTCAACTCAAGGGGCTGGAGTTACCGGACTTGCCGAAAGCGGAACCTCAGACTGATCGGCAAGCAAGATCGGCTTCAGTGTTGATTGACGCGGGGATTCAGCATTGTGGGGAGCGGGAGTCGGTGTTTCGGCAGACGAAGCTGGAGCGGTTCGTCTTTGAGCATCAGTTGGGCCAAGCAAGATTTGACGAGATTAAGGCGGCGATCGCTGCCCATCCCGAACTCATTCGGGTCGAAGAGGGCAAATTCACGACCCAAGCCGCCCTCAATCTGGAGTTGAATACGCTGCGGTTGATACAGCAAGGCCGAGGGGCAGTGGCCGCGATCGCAAATGCCGAGATCGGTAAAGAGTACTTGGCGCAAGTCTCTCTGAATCTGGAGCAGCAAAAAGCCGTTAAGACCTCCGCGACCACAACGGATCAGATCATGGCGTGGCAGGGAGTAGCGGGAGCTGGAAAGACCTATGCGCTGAAAACTTTGAAGGAACTAGCTCAGACCCAAGGGTTTACGGTACAAGGGCTGGCACCCAGTGCTGAAGCGGCTCACGGATTAGGCGAGTCTCTGGGAATTGAAGCGGAAACGGTGGCAGGTTTGCTAGCGTCTCAGTCTCTAGATGAACCACCGAAACCCACTCTCTGGATTGTGGATGAAGCCGGATTGCTCAGCATGAAGGATGCTTATGCCCTGCTCCGGCGAGCAACATTAGAGCAATCGCGGGTTCTGCTAGTCGGAGACACCCGGCAGCTTTCGGCAGTGGAAGCAGGGAATCCGTTCAAGAGCTTGCAGGCGGGTGGCATGACGACGGCGTATCTGGAGACGCACCGACGGCAGCAAAGTCAGGTGTTGCGATCTGCGGTGGAGCTGGTGGCTCAAGGACAGATGGATTCAACTGTTGGAGC
>CALCPB010001006.1 GCA_937897665.1 uncultured Halomicronema sp.
GGTGTTGTATTTAGTGGCTAGATCTTGGTCAAAACCGGCTGGCAAGTCAAACGAGAAGGCGAATCCCGGTGCTGCTTGTAGTGCCAGCACTCCCAGGGTTGTGGCTGTTGTCAACAATTGGGAACAGCAACTATTCATTGGGCCGAATCCTACGTGTTTTCACTCAGTAAATTTATCCTGAATGTATAACTTGTGCAAGCAACTGAAGCTAATGAAACGACGATGCTTTTAGTTTTTGCCTTAGCCAGTCTGGCTTTGTCTCGATCATTAAAAACAGTTACAGATTAAGTTGTGTTCGGTATCAGCATTTCTGTTGTCTGTTTGATTGGGAGGCCAATCTCAATTGGTTAAGTGCATGGATATATTTATTGCCTCATCCGGACTTTGACTCCACTCAGCCCTCACCTCAATTATTTCAATGATTTTGGCTGGTTGAGCGGAGTCGAAATCAGCAGCGTTGCAAGCATTTAATTTTGTCCACCTACTTAGTTGATTGCGTTGCGCCTTCGTGAGCCTTGCGCCGACTGTAATTAGTCGAAAATTGCATCATGGGGAATTGCCTGCTAAATCTTTCCCCTGATCAGTCAACTGGAGAAGAGACGCGGTAAGATCTGAGACCGCTGGTATTTTGCTCAGGTCACTGTTCGCTATGTCTACTGCTGCTCGCCGCTATCACGTCACGACCTTTGGCTGCCAGATGAACAAAGCCGACTCTGAGCGCATGTCTGGCATTTTAGAAACCATGGGCATGACCTGGGAAGCCGACCCGCTACAGGCTGATGTCGTGCTGTACAACACCTGCACCATTCGCGACAACGCTGAACAAAAGGTGTATTCCTACCTGGGACGACAGGCCAAACGCAAACAGCAAGACCCGAATCTGATGCTGATTGTGGCGGGCTGTGTCGCTCAGCAAGAGGGGGAAGCGTTGCTGCGCCGAGTTCCTGAACTCGACTTGGTGATGGGGCCACAGCATGCCAATCGTTTAGAAGATTTGCTGACGCAGGCGATGGCTGGCAGTCAGGTCGTGGCGACCGAAGCCGTCCACATTATGGAAGATATCACTCAACCCCGCCGCGACAGCGACGTCACCGCTTGGGTAAATGTGATCTACGGCTGCAATGAGCGCTGCACCTATTGCGTCGTGCCGGGCGTGCGCGGGGTGGAGCAATCACGCACCCCCGAAGCAATTCGCGCCGAGATGGCGGCGCTGGCCAGCCAAGGCTTCAAAGAGGTCACCCTGCTGGGGCAAAACATCGATGCCTACGGCCGCGACCTGCCCGGCATTACCGCTGAGGGCAGACGGCAAAACACACTCACCGATCTGCTCTACTTCGTGCACGACATTCCGGGTATTGAACGCATTCGCTTTGCCACCAGCCATCCGCGCTATTTCACAGAGCGGCTGATTCAAGCCTGTGCCGAGCTGCCCAAGGTCTGCGAACATTTTCATATCCCCTTCCAGTCGGGTGACAATGACCTGCTCAAAGCTATGGCGCGGGGCTATACCCACGAAAAATACCGCCGCATTATCGAGACCATTCGCCGCTATATGCCCGATGCCTCGATCAGCGCCGATGCGATTGTGGGCTTTCCCGGTGAAACCGAGGAACAGTTTCAAAACACGCTGACGCTGGTGAAGGATCTGGAGTTTGACTTGATCAACACAGCCGCCTATTCACCGCGTCCGAATACCTCGGCGGCCCTCTGGGATAATCAGCTCAGCGAAACCGAGAAAAGCGCTCGCCTGCAGCGGCTCAACCATCTCGTCAACCAAAAAGCCGCCGAGAGATCGCAGCGCTACGCGGGTCGAGTCGAGGAGATCTTGGTCGAAGCCGTCAATCCGAGAGACCCCTCTCAGGTGATGGGCCGCACGCGGGGCAACCGTCTCACCTTCTTTGCCGGTGACATTGCTGAGCTCAAGGGCCAGCTGGTCAACGTGCGCATTACAGAAATTCGCGCCTTTAGCCTGACTGGGGAGCAGCTCACCCCCGTGCCCGCCTGATGTTTGCCCGCCCCTTCTGGCGCGGTCGTTGGGTTAAATGCACTCGCTGCTCGTTCACCCAGATGATGTGCCGCTCTCCGTCTCCGGACTGATATCCCAGGGGGTGATCGCCGGATTGGGTCAGCATTCGTTACGATCACAAGCCAGACTGCGCCCCAGTCAATATGCTAAAAACTAGCGAGAGTCCCTGCGGAGCCATCCGGGGATGGGTGGATTCCCGCCGCGATTGGCCAGCGGGATTTGTCGGCTTTCGTTAAGAGGAATCATTTCATGCCGTGGTTCGTCAAAATTGAGCGAGGCATTATCGAAAAAGCCGCCTTTGATCGGCACGTGCCTGCCCATGTAACCTATGTGAAATCACTCATTGCTGACGGTCATCAGGCGCGCACGGGCTACTGGGCCGAGCGGGGTGGCGGCATGCTGATCTTTGAGGCCGCAAACTTGGCAGCGGCTCAAGCAATTGTGCAGGCCGACCCGCTGATCGCTCACGGCTGTGTTGAGTACGAACTGCACGAATGGTGCATTGTGGTGGAGTAAGAGAAGGATATGGCAGATTCGAGTGACGGCTACAAAATCCTGAGTGACAACCGTCAAGCCCGGTTTCAGTACGAAATTCTTGAAACGTTTGAGGCGGGTTTAGAGCTGAAAGGTACTGAGGTTAAATCAATTCGGGCGGGCAAAGCGAACCTGAGAGACGGCTTTGCGCAAGTGCGCGGTAATGAAGCCTGGCTGCACAACGTGCATATTTCGCCCCATAACACCACGATTCAGCAATACAATCACGACCCACGTCGAGTCCGCAAGCTGCTGCTGCATAAGGGTGAAATTCGTAAGCTGATTGGTCAGGTTGAGCAAAAAGGTCTGACTTTGGTACCGCTCAAAATCTATTTGACCCGCGGTTGGGTCAAAGTGACGATCGCCCTGGCAAAAGGCAAAAAACTGCACGACAAGCGCGATTCGCTGAAGCGAAAGCAAGAGAAACGCGAAGTTGAACGGGCACTCAAAAGCCGGGACTAAGGGAGCTCATCGATAGGGGGGCTTTTCAATCCGGAAAGAATCGAACGCCGGGGCCGGTGGCGGCTGCGCGGCGGCTTGGCGCGATCGCGACTGCGGAAAATAGCGATGCACCAGCTTGTTGTACTGTCCGCCGAGCAGCAGGCCCATGGTGCAGCAATACAGCACGAGCTGACTCAGCAAAACG
>CALCPB010001007.1 GCA_937897665.1 uncultured Halomicronema sp.
AACGCCCTTTATGCGATCGCCGACAAAACCGAGAACTATACCGCGGAACAACACCTCGCGAATCCCGGTCAAATTACGTTGCAAACCTCTGTGATTGAGCAAGAATGGGTGCAAATCACCATTGCTGACAATGGTTTGGGCATCTCGGCAGAAATTAAAGAGCGGATCTTTGAGCCCTTTTTCACAACTAAAGCAGTGGGTAAAGGGACTGGCATGGGCATGTCGATCAGCTATCAGATCATTACTGACAGACATCGGGGCAAGTTAGAGTGCTTCTCGACTCCGGGACAGGGAACGAAGTTTGTGATGCAAATTCCGATTCGACAACCGGCTCGACCTCAGCAGGTACGAGCAGAGATCGATTCGAATGAGCGCATCCCCACCGCTGAACCAGCAGCTAGTACCCAGGGTTAAATCCAAGCTGTCTCTCGCCCTAGATCGGTGCAATAAATGCGGTGTCTGCGGATGCGGTTCATCGATGTTTTTCGGCTGCTAGAGCGATCGCAAAACCGCCACCAGCGCCGTGCGATCGTCCGCAGACATTTGCTGCAAGGAGGCCTTCGCCGCTGCGACTTCACCGCTGTGTCAGAGAATTGCGGGCTCGCCTCTCATGGAGACACCTTAAATAACGTCAGTTCGGGTTAAGGCAAAACCTGTTACTTTCCCCTCCTCGGAGGGGCTGATGGGGTGGGTTCAAGCCGTTGGAGAAACCCACCCTACCCCTCCCAGGAAGAGATTTGACTCTCTAACTACCCGCAGATTCCTTGCCAGTCTTATCCCGAGCTCAGGTTGAATAGGGCAGCCCCGTTGACGTAGCCCGATGTCCCAGAGTGGCATCGGGCGCCATTCGTTGCTAGTGGATTGAAAGTCAGGACACTCATTTCCCGTGCTGCCTCGCATCGCTTCGCAATATCTCTCTGTCAAACCTCCGACAGCTTTCAAAAGCTCACTCAATTTGTTGACATTAAAGGTCAATAAGGCTGTCAGATTTTGGGGAAAGCCTCGATCGCGGCCCTCTTTGCCCGAGATGGCGTATGTGCCTCGAACGAATGGCTGCTACCGTGGGCGATTCAATTAGATGTGCTGCAGCGATTGCTGATTCTGAAGGGGTTCGTGGAGCGATCGCGGCTATCTCGATCTTCTAAGGATCGGGAATTTAATAATGTGCCAGTTTCTTCCCTCTCGGGAGGGGTGCCGTAGGCGGGGTGGGTTTGATCCCCAGCCCTCATGGTCAACCCACCCTACTGCCCCTACCAGGAAGGGAAATGTGATCCCACTGTGCCTTAGGCCAAATTGTGGAATTTATATAATCTTTGTTCCTAAGGTGACCTGCTCATCAACCCATGATGCGCCTTAGATAGTGCTCAAGATGGTCCCGCTCAGTCTAACAGGAATCGCCCCATCTGAGCTCGGCAAGTCAAGTGACCCATTGAGGAGTCCGATACAAAAGTTGACATTTTGCTATTGAGAACTATTCTGATCTATCCTGTTGTCAGCTTATTGAGAAATATGGTCAATAAGTCCTCTCAAGTTAAGTTTTGCCGTTAAGGATTCAATCACGATGCAAACCTATGGCAGTGCAGAAATCTCTTACGACTGGCAAGTGGCCAATACGCGCTTTGCCGATCAGTCAGGCCTGTCGGTCGCCGTCCACGTTGCCCAAACGGCCCTGATCGCCCTGGTCGGGGCCTTTGCGTTGTTCGAACGCTCTCGCCTGTTTCTGTTTGCCAGGCCATTTCTGGTCTGTCCTGCGGGCGATGGGCTTTGACTTGAGTTACGTCGAACCGGCTCTCAATGCGATTGAGTCGTAGTTCGCAATTCGTTCTTGGGGGCACGTGTGTATTCGACCTAACTACCTGAAGTCAGTGTCCCCTTTTCTGTTCCTTTGATTCTGGGTGTTGGTGATGAATTGCCCTTGCTGTGCGGATGAGTTGCTGCGACATGTGGCCCCATCGGGCCTGTATTGGTTTTGCCCTACCTGCCGTCAAGCGATGCCAGTGGGGCAAGCCATGGGGGTGGCGCATCGCACCTGCCGCGATCGCGGCGATCGTTCGCCTTATTGCAATTTTGAGGATGGTTAATGAGTCAGATGGCACTCTTTTCGGATATTCACATGAGAAATACGGCAGCGATCGCTGGGCTGATTCAACCACCGTTAGGTGGTGCAGCGGTTGTTTTAGTGCGGAATAAAGACAACCCATCGCAGCTGACGGGTAGTCGTCTCGAAACTTGGGGGATGCAGTTGCCATCAGCCTTTGACCTTGAGACCGCGGTCTTTTCCAGTCTCTCGACGACGGTTCGACGGTTCTGGTGACGCTGGCCGAGTTGTCAGAGCATTACGTGTTTCCCTTCAAAATTGTTGCAGGACAGGTGTTATGACCAATCAAATTTTGACCGCCGCCCCGCCCGCTGCCCTTTGGCTCAGCGTGAATCCCAGTTTTCGGCGATTGGAGCAGCCCCTGCTCATTCAGCTACATGAGGCAGTGAACATTGCTCATTGGGGCTATCAGCAGACCCCCGATGAACCCAGCTCGTTAGACGTTGCCGTGACGCTGCTCCATGATTATGTGAAGGGGGGCGATCGCCCGCTGCATCTCATTGGTCATGGCACGGGCGGCCTGGTGGGCCTGCTCTATGCTCGCCGGTTTCCCCATCGGGTCAAGTCGCTCACGCTGCTGAGCGTCGGCGTCAACCCCACGGTCGATTGGAAAGCGCACTACTATACGCAGCTAGATTTGCTGCCCTGCAGCCGTCGGCGCCTCTTGGCGCAAACTGCCCGCAGTTTGTTTGGGCCGCAGTGTCAGCGCTGTGTTGAAGGATGGATTCAACTGCTGGAGCGCGATCTGATCAGTTCGCTATCGCTGCATTCTCTTTTAAGCCGGTTCAGTTTGTTTCCCGCTGGCGTTGCAGTGCCGCTGATGGTGTGTGGCGGTCAAGCCGATACTGTGGTCGATCCGGTGCAATTGCAGGGTTGGCAACCCTGGCTCAAGCCGGGCGATCGCCGCTGGCTTTGTCCTGACGGGCGGCATTTCTTTCACGCCACGCATCCACAACTTTGCCGAGAGCAAATTCTTGACTTTTGGCAGCCAATTGACGCCTCAGCACCGGCGGCGATCGCCCCTGCTACTGCCCGCCTAATGC
>CALCPB010001008.1 GCA_937897665.1 uncultured Halomicronema sp.
ATCAAGACGAGGCCCGCCTGGAGAACTATAAAGAAAACTCTCTGAGAACCTAGCGATGCTAGCTTACTTCGCCTGGAGCATGCTGGGATGGATTGGTATAACTAGGGGCATCGATATTTCACAAAACCATCGCCATGGGTTAAAAACGAGGCATCTTCAGACATCCCGAATGTGATTGTCTCTTGATAGGATGACCCTTCGCTAGAGACGTTAGCCGTTACTGCGATTTCACGCTCACCTGTTACACTAACCGCACTAACAGTGCCAGTCGTTTCCCAAAATGCGTACCGATCTGCTGTGATCGTCAATCGACCGTCGCTGTAAGGTGTGCCACATTGTTCAAGACTTGAATTCCATTGACCCTGGTAGACGCCTGGAATTTCAGCCAGTTCTTGGCTGGTTGCTGTTGTAGGGGCTGCAGCCGTAGGAACGCCCGTGAGCCTACCGACGCAACGTCGCCAAACCGCACCCGTTTCGATGTCAGTCAGTGACCAATCGTCTTCTGATAGGCGTAATGTCTTTGTCTGCATGAAGGTTTCGCCTTCGCTGTAGGCTTCAGCCGCCACCACGATTTCGCGATCGCTCCGCCGATCGACCAACTCTACTGCGCTAGTCGTTTCCCAGAATTCCAACTTATTCAATTGAACAATCAGCCGACCTGTGGTGGGCGGGTTGGCTGCACAGTCCGCTGGATTAGCATTCCATTCACCCTGGAAAGCGGCAGGAATAACAGCTGGCGCGGGTACCGCAGCTATATCTGCCGGAGTACTGGTAGGTGCCGTGGGAGCACCGTCAACAGGTGTGCTAATGGACCAGTCAGATACTTCCAGCGCTGACCCTCCGACCGTAATCACAGAAAGGACTTTATTGGCGCTGTCATGCCTGAATTCAAAGCGACACTGCCCCAGCCCCGTCCCAGCACAGGCCGAAACCTCGGTAAAGCCAGCTTCGTAGGCCATACGCTCTACACCATACGGCCCAGGTGCTGGCAAGTTTGCCGGGATCCAGCCTTGTCGCATGAGCTGATTTCGCGCCTCGGCATATTGCCTGCCAGCAACCAGATTAACGAACACATCACTGTCAGATTCCTCAGACTGCGTGCTGGTTGAACTGTTGCTTTGTGCAGACGGCGCTGTGGATGCAGGGGCCTCGCTTTCCTGAACCTGTGGGTTCGCTACGGTGTCGGTAGTTGCTTCCGTCTGTGAGGTGTTACTGTCAGGGGCTGGACTTGCAACGTTGCCTTTAGAGCAGCTCATAAGTGAGATTAAGCCAACGCAGACGAGCAGCGCTTTACCGCGAGTGAAAGGGGAACGAGTCAGAAGGTTTAGCATATTGAGGTTAGAAGCATTTTAGGCTGTGGAGTACATCAGCGGCTTTGGTCCGAGTTACAGGTGGCAAACCTGCAACTTCGATAAACTACACCAAAGCTTTATCAAGTATTCCCACGGGTTTTGACGCATAAACGGACAACGCTAATGGCTGGCAAGGCACTAGTACAGCTATTGCAACACCCCCTCCGACATTCATCCAATCCGCCATCTGCTTTGTGGCCTGCGCTAGGTCGAAGTTAGCCGGTGAAGTCTGCTGCAAGGACCAATGTTTTTAACGCGTGGGCAGGGACATTGGTCTGAAACTGAGGGATCGTGATGCTAGTAAATATACTTAGTGCTTAGTAATATGGCTTTTGACGCTGTTGTCTCGATCTGCCGAAGTCATAGAATCTAACTTTCTCACGACTGTTTTTCTGCCCCTAGTGCTGTTTATCATCATGCTGGGTATGGGGCTAGGGTTAACACTGGCAGACTTTCGTCGGGTGGTGACAGAGCCTAAGCCGGTACTGCTGGGGTTGGCGGCGCGGTTGGTGCTGCTGCCGGTGCTGGGCTTTTTGCTAGCTGCAATATTTTCGTTCTCTCCAGAGCTAGCAGTCGGGGTGGTGATCCTCGCGGCCTGTCCAGGGGGACCGATATCGAATTTAGTGTCTTAGCTGAATTAACCCTCTCCAGAGCGGCGACTGCTCGCAACGCTCATTTTTTCTAGCCAAAACCTCTAGATCAGTCTCGCCCGTGGGTCATTGAGGTGATCGGCACAGTTAAACCAGTCGCTCAACCCCCACCGGCACTGCCCCCGCCATAGCCGCAATCTTCACAGGACAAGGTTTTGAGGGAAATTTGCTTTTATTTAAATCCAAATCGGCACCTCACTTGTATTGATATCAGACAGATCAATACTGATTGTTTCGAGGAGGTTCACGTGAGGCATTGCCCAGGTTGTGGTTGGAGATGTTGGCTCGGTGATGAAATGCCGAGTAATCACGACAAGCAAGACTATCCGGCAGACCAAGAAATTCACCCAGAGTTTAAACGCCATTTGTATCGATCGCTGGCAATTGACAACGTTATTTGCAAGTTCAATCCAAACGATTTAATGGCACTGATGCGTTGCTCATAAAACGATAATCACTTATCTATTTCTGAGCATTTTTCTCACCTAAAGTACTCTTTTGAAGCATTCTGATAAGGTTTCAGGATACTTATTACTGTGCAATTTTTTCAGATTTATTCAATTCATTAAAATCCTAAAAAACGTTCTAAAAATACTGAAATTTTCTCCGAAATTTTCAAGTGAATGATGGAAGCAACTCTATACGCGACTCTTGAATTGGCTAAAAAACCATCCAAGAGAACGCTAATCAGTTTTAATTACGTCTAATTTGCAATTTCAATTCTTGTGAAAACTGAATTCAGGCGTAATTAGACTCAGACATAAACCACTCACATTAGGAAAAAGCCCATGACTATTCAGCCTACCTATCACTGGCAATTCAACGAAAGAAAAGGGAATGTCGCCCGCGATGCAATCGGTGGCGTCGAAGGTCGATTGCATCGGAGTATCGTCTGGCATCGGCATGGTCGGATTGGCCCTGCCATGAGATTGCCTTCTCGGGAGTCGCGGCTGGTGTTTGGCCCTGAGGTGGGTCAGTTTGGCACTAGCGATTTCACCGTGACGTTTGGCATCAAAATCATGGGCACCGATGGCCAGAACGATCTGGACATTATCGGGACTCGCTCGATGAGTGGGCATGGTAATTGGTTTTCGTTGCGACTT
>CALCPB010001009.1 GCA_937897665.1 uncultured Halomicronema sp.
GGATGCCGATGCCGGTGAGCCCATCAAGACGCGACCGGAAGTTCAGGTGGGCTGATGAGGGCGGGGTCTTGCTCAACTTTCAGAGAACTCACAAAATCTGTGGATCGCCTATACAGCAAGCCATGGAATGACTTTTCTAAGAACACGCAATCTGCAACCAGTGTCGTTTTTTAAATAAACCTCTAAACTCCGACCGGAATACCGGGGTTTATGGCAAGATAGCAAACGTGGCGATCGTAGCCACGTGTTGACTTATCAGATTCAGAGAGAATTTCTTATGACGCTGCAATTGGGCGATACCGCACCCAATTTCACCCAACAAACCTCCGAGGGTGAAATTAATTTCTACGACTGGGCTGGTGATAACTGGGTGGTATTTTTCTCACACCCGGCTGATTACACCCCGGTATGCACTACCGAGTTGGGCGAAGTTGCCAAGCTAAAGGGCGAGTTTGAGCAGCGTAACGCCAAGGTGATTGCGCTGAGTGTTGATGGAGCCGAATCTCATAAAGGCTGGATTGGTGATATTGACGAAACCCAAGGCACTACCGTCAACTATCCCATCGTGGCTGACGAAGACAAAAAAGTATCTGACCTGTATGGCATGATTCACCCCAATGCCAATGCTAAGGTCACTGTTCGTACAGTTTTTGTGATTGACCCTAACCGCAAACTGCGTTTGACGATTACCTATCCGCCTAGCACCGGACGTAACTTCCAGGAAATCCTCAGAGTGCTCGACTCACTGCAGTTGACTGACAACTACAGTGTGGCAACTCCCGTCAACTGGAAAGATGGCGAAGACGTAGTGGTTTCGCCCACGATTCCCACCGAGGAAGCGAAGAAGAAGTTTCCTAAGGGCGTGACCGAGGTTAAGCCCTATCTACGCATGACGCCTCAGCCTGATAAGTAGTTTGACCTGAGGCACCATACCGGTGTGTTGAAGGGACGCACTTTAAAGTGCGTCCCTTTTTTCATATTGTGGCCAGCGTTGCAACACGCGGCACTGATCACAATCTTTAACTGGCGGCCTAACAACTGTGGCCGCTAGTCATGCAACTGAAAAGCATCCGTCGTTATGAAGCGGCGCTGGCCCAGATCTGGCGGACGGCTTCGGCAATGCGCGTTAAGTCTTCGTCGAGTAACGGGGGCCAATCCACATTCTTGGTTTGACCTTGTAAATACAGCTGGCGGCTTTCGTAAGCCAAGAGAAACAAGGCAAAGCCCAGCGATCGCTCAATACTGGGCTCGCCTTGCAACGCTTGAGCCACGGTTTTAAGAGCTAACAAAATTGAGGTGACTTGCCCTGGAACTGGCGCCACCCCCATCTGCAAGCAATTTAAAAAGGGGGTCTGCCCCGGCACCGGAGCAATTGTTTGGGCTAACAAAAACCGACGAGCGGTATCAAAGTCCATAGCAGCGAATCCTACAGAGAAGACACGAGCAATGCTGTTGCGATTGGGACAGCTCAGGGCACCCTAGAGCCAAATAAATCGGTAGGGATTTACTCGCATTTATAGCGACTGTATCAAGTAAACCCCGAACTCTGTAATGAAACTGCGAAACCATTATCGCAGGGCCCACGTCTCTTGAGATGCTGCCTAGTATCAATCAAAGATGAGCCTCAGCCTTCTAATTAGAAGGTATGAAGCCTGTTTAAGCCAACAATCGCTGTGTTTGATTGACAGGAGCCAGACCTAAGCTCCGACATCTTCCACTCAACGAGAGAACCTGCCATAAATTTTTGTCCTTTAACGCCGACACTCCTATGACGCAATCTGTCCCTAAGGTTCCCTTTGTTGATCTCACCTGGCAGCATGAACCGATTCAAGACGACATTCATGCCGCTCTTACAGCAGTTTTAGAACGAGGCGACTTCGTTTTAGGGGGCGCCGTTAAAGCATTTGAAACGGCGTTTGCTGAAGCCACTGGAGCAGCCTACGGAGTTGGGGTCGGCTGTGGTACTGATGCGATCGCTCTAGGCTTAGCCGCCTGTGGGATCGGCCCAGGGGATGAGGTCTTGTTGCCGGCGAATACCTTTGTGGCCACGCTCATCGGCATTTTGCGCAGCGGAGCCACGCCCATATTTGTGGATTGCGATCGCCATACGGCACTGATTGATCTCGATGCCGCCGCCGTCGCCATCACCGCTCAGGCGCGTGCCATTGTTCCTGTTCATTTATACGGCCAAATGGTGTCGCCGAGTGGCTTGCGGCAGCTGGCCGCAGCGCATGATTTATTGATTTTTGAGGATGCTGCCCAAGCCCATTTAGCCAAGCGCGAGGGCATTCGAGCCGGTGCCGTCGGCACCGCTGCCGCCTTTAGCTTTTATCCCAGCAAAAATTTAGGCGCCATTGGCGATGGCGGCATCCTCCTTACCCAAGAGGAACTGATAGCCCAAACGACGCGATCGCTGCGCAACTACGGAGCCGTCCGCAAGTATTTCCATACTGAGCCAGGGGGCACTAACAGCCGTCTCGACACGCTGCAGGCATCGGTGCTGAATCTCAAGCTACCGCGGCTGCCAGAGTGGAACCAAGCTCGCAATCAGATAGCTCAGCATTACGACCAACAGTTATTGGCTTTGCGAGAGTTTGGCATTATCCCGATGCGCAATGACAGCGGCGCAGGTCATGTTTACCATCTCTACGTCATTCGCATTACCCAAGACTGTCCCATCGACCGAACGGCGCTACAGCTAGTTCTGCAGGAGCATCAGATTCAGAGTGGCATTCACTACCCAGTGCCCTGTCACTTGCAGCCCGCTTTCCAATTTTTGAACTACCAGCCAGGGGCTTTCCCGCAGTCAGAAGCCCTCTGTCAGGAGATTTTGTCTCTACCGATGTATCCCGGCATGACCACTGAACAAGCCGACTGGGTGATCAGCGCGATCACCCAAGCTGTTCGTCAAGAGCCCATCTGCGAAGAAACGGCCACTGCCCTGCAACCTCAATAAATTTATGTCTATTAGTATTCCATCCTCTAAAAACCGTTTATCACTGTCGCCCCAATCGATGGCTCTGATCGGCTTATTGGTCTTGATGTATGGCCCGTTGCTGTGGCATTGGGTTAATGGCTGGCTCAACAAATCGATTAGCATTCAGCACGAGTATTTCAGTCATGGCATGATCGGTCTGCCGTTCGCGGCTTATATCGCCTGGAGCCAACGTCCGCAGTGGCAACAACTCCCCGAGCAGTTTCACCCAGCAGGCTTCGGGCTGCTGGCCCTGAGTAGTGCGCTGTATCTGAGTCAGCTATCCGATTGGATGAATATTTCGTTGCCGCTGATGTTGGCCGGTCTCTGTCTCAGCCTCAAAGGTTTACCAGGCTTAAAACTGATGGGCTTTCCGCTAGCCTTAGTCGTGCTGGCGACCCCCAGTCAGCTCCCTTATCTAATCGAGCCCTACATCCTGCCACTACAGCGCTTTATCGCTGCCGTAGCCGGTTTTTTATTAATGCAGGGGGGGATTGATGTGACGGTCGATCAAATCTATCTGCTCGTGAACGATCGCATGGTCGAAGTCGCGCCCCACTGCGCTGGCCTCAAGATGCTATTTACCAGCCTCTATGTAGCTCTAATGCTGATTTACTGGAATCGAGTTTGGCCTTCCCGTCTTAGAACCAGCATCTTTTTGACCGCGACAGTGAGCGTCAGCGTTGTGGGCAACATCATTCGCAACACCCTGTTGAGCTACTTTCACGGTACCGATAATGAAGCCGCATTTGTCTGGCTGCATGATAGTTGGGGCGGCGACCTGTATTCAGCCATATTGCTTGTCTCCCTCATTTTTATCTTGCGCTTGATCCAACAGTACGTACCGGAGCATTTCTCTTTCGCGACCAATAACCAGTCAATCGTTTAGACAATCCCTATCGTTCAGGAAACCACCATCATGTCAGAAGCTGTGAAGCCAATTCCTAGGCCTAAGTCCGTGGTTCAGTGGGGTCTCGTTGTCATGCTCGCAGCGCTAGTCGCGATGGTCACCTTACCCGGTTACATCGGTGGACAGTGGCCGTGGAGCACGCCCCTGCCAGTTGCCGACACCACTGAGATCAAATCACTCCTCAAAGCGCCGCTGGCGCTACCGGGTTGGGAGTCGTCTTCACACCAAGAAGTGCGAATTGGTCGGCGTCCTTGGAGTCTTGCTGAATATCAGCTGGCAAGTGGCGGCACCGATGGGCCTGGTGCGACATTTGGCTTGTTAATGAGGCCGCAAATGTCTGCAGATCAACAGCCTGAAGTGGAATGGGTCGATATGCAAGGCTCTCAGAGTTGGCAGATCAACGACCGGCAGGTGGTGCGATTTTCAGTGCCCGCTGATGGGCAGCCAATCAAGATAACAACTCAATACTTTCGGGCTCTCGATGGTAGAAATACTTTTGCTGTCATGCAGTGGTATGCCTGGCCCACGGGCGGACATTATGCCCCAGGCAAATGGTTTTGGGCTGATCAAAGGCAGCAGTGGCAGCAGCGAGAGCGGATGCCCTGGGTCGCAGTCAGCATTTTGCTCCCGATTGAGCCAGTGGGTGATATTCGCGTCCACACCGAGCAGATGACGGCCATCGCTGAAACAGTCCAGCAGAGATTGCTTGAGGCCGCGTTGATTACCGAATAAGCAGGACGATCGACTAGAGTGCACACAGAGTATCCCGACCATTTGCGGTAACGCTGAAAATAGAGAGAAGAGATCACTGTGCTTAAATGGGGCGATGACGTTTGTTGTTTGACTTCACAGTGATTTTGATCCGTCACTCATGATTGATATGCCTGCGAAGGACTCTAAGTTTCATGTTCAATGGCTAAGACTGGGTTACTACACCAGTTCAGGAGCCGCTTCTGCAGCTTTGTTTTGCCTGGGAGCGACCGCCGCGATCGGGGCAATGACTGATGCGCCTGTAGAGGATAGTTTACTCCCAACTGTGCCGGAGCAGATTGCCGAAGCAGATTCGCCTCTAGATCACTACTCAGCTTCAGACCAAAATCTATCAGCTCCGACAGAACCATCTGACATTGCGGAATCGGTACCGCTACAGCTCACCGATGAACCGCCGGCTCCCGTCATAGAGCAATCAGCACCCGCTGACGTTGAGCCTCACCTCACGCCCATTGCTGAGCTGACACCTGATCCAGACTACACAGCGCCTCTACCACGCGCCAATCCCACCCAGTTGCCAACCCTGCCACCGCAGTCGCCGCCGTCAACCCGTTTTTAGACAGCCTCCTGGGCACACAACAACCACCTGATTTTGATACCTACCGACTGGGACCAGGCGACTCATTTTTCGTCAATGTCCGTCAATTTCCTGACTTGAGCTTTCAGGCCACGCTGGATATCCAAGGCAATGTAATCGTGCCGCTACAAGGCGTGACTACGTTTAACGGACTGACCATACAAGAAACCGAAAGTTTAATTAGCCAAATCTATAACCAGTACGTCGTCGATCCCGACGTGAGTGTGACGCTGGTAGCGCAGCGAGGCGTCGAGGTGACGATTTTAGGCGAAGTTGTGCGGCCAGGTTATTACCCATTAGGTGCGCCACAAATTTCTGCGGCACTGTTGACTGCCGGTGGCACAACTGGAACCGCCGACTTGCGCTCAGTTTTGGTGCAACGGCGCTTACCCAACGGGCAGCTTTTGGAACAAACCATTGACCTTTTCACTCCTCTAAAAGAAGGGCAGGAACTGCCTAACGTGGCGTTACAAGATGGTGATGTGATTTTGGTAGAACGGCTCGACCCAGCGGCTTTAGACGACTATGACCGAGAGTTGGTATCGCGCTCCACCCTGGCGACACCGATCATTACCGTTCGTTTTTTGAACTACGGCAGCGGCAATCTAGGCGGGTCAACTTCTGGTTCACTCACCGCGATCGACCTGCCTAACGGCAGTCGGTTTGCCGATGCACTCGTTCGAGCCAGCTTGAATCCCGACACTTCCAATCTGGGTGAGGTAGCGTTGATTCGATTTGATGAAGAGGCGGGTCGCGCGGTCACAACCACGCTTGATGGCAACGAAGCTTTTCGCGGTATTCCCTCGGAAAACCCACCGCTGCAGGAGAATGATGTGATCATCGTTAACCGCACAGTGCTCGCTAAATTGACCTATGCTTTAAACACCTTTACTCAGCCATTCAGGGATGTTCTAGGGTTCCTACTCTTCTTTGACGAGTTAGCCAATTCCAGCGAGAGCTTATTTGGCCCCTAACGATAAGCCTTAGTCGAGTTCTTACGTTCGTCTAAAATTGTTGCCCCTTCTATCTTGCGGTCGTAGTCATGGTAATGCCCCTCCTCAAACGGTATGGTCTAGCTCTCAAAAGATATAAATGGGTAGGGCTAGCCGCTTTTCTAGGCACTGTGGGGGTCTCAAGTCTCTTTGCCCTACAGGAGCCGACGATCGAAGAGAAATTCAAGTCAGAAGGGGTCTTGGTGCAAAATACCCCGGTTGTTTCGTTTACCACCACTGGGGTCGAGCTACAGCAGCAAGGTCAAGGAATTATCACTAGAGATTTTTTATTGGCTGATATTTTACTTGAGCAAGTAGCGACTCAGTTAGCTGCCGGCGGGCTCGAAATAGCGCCGAACGAAATCCGTGAGAATACTAGTATCAATATCAAAACGGCTGGGGAAGAAGGCGGTGCCCTACAGAGCGTGAACGTGGGATACACTGCTGGCGATCCGGAAGAAGCTGAAGCGGTCTTATCGGTTTTGTTTCAGGGCATGGTAGAGCTGAGTCGGGTAACCAACCGAGCTCGTTTAGGCACCATCGTATCGGCCTTAAATGAGCGATTGCCTGATATTGAGACTGAACTTAGAGAAGCAGAACAGGCGCTGGAAGCCTACGATCGCCTAGAAGGGCCAGCTATTCAAGCCGCATTGGATGGCAGTTTGCTAACCGCAATCTCAAGCAGCCAAAATCAACGGCGGCAAAATCTGATTACGCTAGCAGGCATTGATGCTCAAATGCAAAACCTGCAGGCACGATTGGGACTCTCTCCTGAGGCCGCTTACGCGTCATCAGCCTTAAGCGCAGATCCCATTCTGGCTCAACTGCGGGCCCAAATTTATGATGTCGAATCGCAGTTGCAAATCTTGTCCAAAGATTTGCGCCCGGCTCATCCCACCATGATTGAGCTGCAGAACAATTTAAGTGTCTTTAACCAACAGCTGAGCGAACGAGCCGCTGAACTCATCGGCGGGGGCGGCCGGTTGGCAGCCCTGCCCAGTGCTAATGCTGTCCGTCAAAACAGCAATTTAGATCCGGCTAGGGCAGCATTAGCTGACCAACTGGTAGGGCTGGATACTCAACGTGATGCTTTGATTACGCAGCAGCAAGTGCTGCAACAGTCAGAAGTGCAACTACGAGAGGCCTACGCTCGCTTACCGAACAAACAGCTAGAACGCGATCGCTTAGCTCAACAGGTGGCGTTAAAACGAGCCTTATATGACCAAGTGCAAGCCAAGCGGATTGACGCTGAAGCCGCTGAAGCCGAAACGGTCAGCAGCTTATCTGTGGCTAGTCCGCCGTCTACCTCACCATTGCCG
>CALCPB010001010.1 GCA_937897665.1 uncultured Halomicronema sp.
GCCCCCGCCGCGATCGCCCCCGGCCAAAATTCGCCACCATCGACCCGCGTGCCGGGCATCCCGATAAACAAGTCACCGGGCTGGCAGGCCTGAGAATTGGTGCAGAGTCGTTTGATCGGTTGCGATAAAGCGGCGTGAGTCGGCAGGGCGATCGCGGGCGTCACCCCAGCTTGACTCATCTGCGCTAGCAAGCTCTGCAAATCCATGGCAGCCACCTCTCACAAAATTGGATTTCGCTTATTTTGCCGTATCCGGCTCTAAATAGGTCTGTAACATTTTCTCGACGCGCGCGATCGAGGCGCGGGGCGACTGACGCGGCAGGGCCGTCTCTTGCACTCCCGCGGCGGTTTCCACCACGCGGCACAGCACCGGAATCTCGTACTGATAGCGGCTAAACCAGTCGTCACGGGTGGTGATGTCGCGCACTTCTAGCGTGAAGTCGAGGTGAGACAGGGCCTCTAATTTTTCTTGCAAACCGGTACAGAGATGACAGCCCGGTTTGCTATACAGCACTAATTTCAAAGCGATACTCCGAAATTGACGAGGATGGATGCGATTGACCTTTACTTTACTATTGCGCGCGATCGCGAGGGGATGGCGATCGCGCCAACCTTTACCCGCCAGGAGGGTCACGACTGTGGTCGGATCGTCAGGAGGGTTTCCGCCCTCCGCTAGAGGGGTAATCCCCCGAATCCCCACCGGATTATGTGTGATTGAATGAATTAATCGGTGTATAACTGAATGTGGCACTGTAAACACGCAACACAGGTAATGAACTTATGGTTCAGTGCATGACACCCCAAATCCAAATCGCCCCCGCTGACCTCGATCTCGACCAGCTCAATCGAGAGTTCGAGACGGCGACTCCCCAAGATATTTTGCGGTGGGCGCTCCAAACCTTTCCGCATGGGTTAGCCCAAACGAGTGCCTTTAGCATTCCGGTCACTATTCATATGCTCTATCAAGAGCTGACTCCTAAGCGCCCGGTGCCAGTGATCTTTCTCGATACGTTCCATCACTTTCCCGAAACGCTAGCCACCGTTGACCGCGCCCATGAGCGCTACCAGCTTGATTTGCACGTCTATCGCGCCATTGGCGTCAGCAGCCGCGAGAGCTTTGCGACTCGCTACGGTGATGAACTATGGCACCGCGACATCGATCAGTTTCACTACCTCACTAAGGTGGAACCGCTGCAGCGCGCCCTGACCGATATCGAGGTTACCGCCTGGGTCTCGGGTCGGCGGCGCGATCAGTCAGCGACCCGTCGAGCTATGCCTATTTTGGAACTCGATGTCGATGGGCGACTCAAGGTCAATCCCCTCGCGAATTGGACGCGCAAGGACTTGTGGAACTACGTCTACCAGCACAATGTGGTCTACAATCCGCTGCATGACCAGGGCTATACCAGCATTGGCGATGAGCCGCTGACGACCCGAGTCCAAAATGGCGAGTCGGAGCGAGCCGGTCGGTGGCGGGGCTCGGCAAAAACCGAGTGTGGCATTCACGGTTAGGGACTGGCGAATTCATCGCATGCTGCCTTTTGCCTGAATTCCCACGCTCTCCCCCCTACCCTCCCACTCATCGACGTTGCCTAACGAGACCTGATTTTTCCGCCGCCCCCTTAGTTGGCTTCTGACTCCCGGCTGGGGAGTTGTTCAAAAGCCGCTTGCACAAACTGATTCTTGCCTTGCCCTTTGGCTGAATACATCACCTTATCGGCCATCGAGAGGGCATGACTAGCGTCATCGGGCATCGAGGCAAACGTCACCGCGCCGATGCTGAAGCCAATGAGCACTTGGTCGCTGTGCAACTGTGACAGCACGGCAAACACTCGTTGAAGCACAATGGTGGCCTGCTGCTGTTCCGTTTGGGGCAAGAGCATGGCAAATTCGTCACCGCCTAACCGGGCCTGACAGTCGGTGGTTCGCAGCTGTTGCCTGAGCACCACCGCCACGTCCTTGAGCAAGCGATCGCCCGCCGCATGGCCGAGGCGATCGTTGACCTGCTTAAAGTTATCCACATCGAGATAGGCCAGCGTAAAGGGCAGCTCATACCGCCGCGATCGCTGAATTTCCTGTTCCAGCATTTCGGTAAAGGCGCGGCGATTGAGCAAAGTCGTCAAAAAATCCGTATTAGCCAATCGTTGTTCCTGCCGGTAGGCCGCTTTTAGCTCCGCCAGCAGCGTCACCACCAGCCCAAAAAAAGCCAGCCGTACTGCTGCATTCCACACTAAAAACGGCACCATATCAGAGGTTGAAACTCGATGAATTTCTGCTGCAAACCAGAGCACTGCACTTAGCAAACTGGCTCCGTAGCCGAGTTTTGGCTTTAGATACCAAGCGATCGCGGCAATGGGCAACACATAAAGAATTGAGAGCCCCAGGTCAACTTTAAGCCAGTAATCAACGCCCCAAATCGCACCCAACATCAAAGCACTGCCCAACCCCAGCTGCCAATTAGACTGTTGGCGAAGAAAGTGGGTGATTGAGCGGCGCGGCTGCTTCATGATCGATGCGAACGGGTGAGTGAAACGGCTCAGAAAAGCTGGGCCTCTTTTTATCCAACACTCTGGTGCGCTGTCAATAGGTTGCTCCTGAACGCTCACCAGAAAAAATTGCTGCGGGGGCACAACCCGCCTTCCTGGGGGCAGCTAAATCTCTGGCCAGCGTTTAAGATACGGGGCAGGCTAGGAAAAAAGGACATGACCAACCGCTCAGAAATCCATGTAGCGATCGCCCTCTTGATCCGTCAGGGGCAGTTTTTGCTGCAGCTGCGCGATGACATCCCCTCCATTCTGTATCCGGGCTGCTGGGCTTTTTTTGGTGGTCACATCGAGCCTGGTGAAACTCCGGAAGCGGGCATCTGGCGCGAGCTACAGGAAGAAATCAACTACACACCTCCTGCCCTGTCGCGATTTACCGAATGGCGCAACGAGCACATTGTGCGGCACGTGTTTTACGGCGAGTTGACGGTCCCTCCCGAGCAGCTGGAACTTAATGAAGGCTGGGATCTAGGACTGTGGACGGTGGACGAAATTCGTCGGGGCGAGCGGTTTTCGGCGCGGGCCAATCAAGTGCGTCCCCTCGGCCAGCCCCACCAAGCCCTCTTACTAAAATTTGTTGCTGAGCGCGGCGACCTGATCAGCAGCATTGATGTTCCCAGTGCCTGACATCCACTTTTCAGAGCTTCGGGCTCCCAAGGCCATCTTGGCAACATCACAGGTTTCCGAATGGCGATCGCTTACCTGACTAAAGTTGCTTGAGCGAGAAACAACCTGAGGCATAAAGTTGACTATCGGCTATGGGCCGCTATGAGTAGATGCCATAAAAAGCAGCCCCATCAGTAGCTGACAGGGCTACCTGACTAAAGTTGCCTGAGCGAGAAACAACCTGAGGCATAAATTTGGACTACTCGGCTGTGGGCAGCTATGAGTAGATGCCATAAAAAGCAGCCCCATCAGTAGCTGACAGGGCTGGAGACGCAGTTAGGAGGTATCTTGACCCTAAAGATAAGGGCAACTTTGCGCAACGCGAGACTATTTAAGAAGAATTTAAGGAGCATCGCTGTGAAAGTTGCAAATGTTTATGACACTCGCGGTGCTTGTCGGCTGCTGCTTCAAAGTCAGGAAAGGGCCTGATGACCTAGCAGAACACCCTTTGATAAGGATCAGGCCCGACAGAATGCGGCGGTCGGCAGAATGCGCATTGCTGAGTTAACCCATCTTGCTAAGACTGGATTGCTCGGCGTTACTCGCTAAAAAACCGGCAACGGAGAGGGTGGGATTCGAACCCACGGTCCCTTTGGGACATCCGATTTCAAGCCGGACGCAATCGACCACTCTGCCACCTCTCCAGGCTTAGCCATTGTAAATCATCCGCTCACAATGAAGCATCCCAGCCTCAGCGGCAGTCTTCGAAACTGGCCCACCTGGCGAGGGCAAATCTGGCCCTGTCGACTGGGATTTGTTGCCGCTGTCTACTATTCACAGATCCGCAAAGATGAGTGGCCCCTCTATGAAATGCTGGCAAACATCTCGGCAAAGGGTTTAGGGGCGACATTCTCTTGAGCGATGATTTCAACGATTTTATTTTTGGCAGCCGGATCGGTAAGGGCAGCGACGCAGGTTTCTGCAACCTTGAGTCGCGGCACGCTGCCATCAAATAACGTATCCGCCGGTGCCATCATCAGGGCGCGGTCATCGGTGTCATCACTTTTGAGTCCCCCTGGTCGCACGATGGTGTAGGGCAAGCCACTGGCGATCAGGTAATCTTCTGCCTGTTTTTTCCACCACAAAATCAGCCAGAACAGATTCAGCGGGTGTAAAAAGCGTGAAACACAGAGAGAAGACACGATGACGAAGTGCTCGATGTTGTGGGCCTTCGCCACGTTGATGAGGTTTTTAGTGCCTTCATAGTCCACTTGATAAGGGCCGGTGGGGTCGAAGCTGGGACGCGCCCCAGTGGCACATAAAAGGACGGTGCAGTCAGCGATCGCGGCTTCAATGCTGGCCCGATTTTGAACATCACCGGTGACAACTTCAACCGTGTTAGGCAAGATCTCTTTGGCTTGGGCTGGGTCACGCACCATTACCCGAACGGGAATACCCTTGCCGATCAACACCCGCACGATGCGACGTCCCGTTTCGCCCGTTGCGCCAACCACTAATGCTTTCATCGTGCTTCCCCTCAGAATAAAATGACAAAATCTATCTTTGCTATCGTTACCATTGAAAAAGTTGCTCTGTGTTGGGTGCAAACCGTAGCGATAGCTTCAACATTGCGAACAGTCCTATTCATAAGCTAACCGTACTGCAGTAGGCTTGCGGAGAAAAGGCGTCGACTCATGCGGAAAGGTGATTTTTGTCCGTGTATTTTCGACTAGGTGGGTTCAGTTAACGTGGGTTAAGCTTTTGTGAGTAATTGCGACCGTCAATTTTACTCTTTCTGATTCGGAAGGCGTGGGCGGCGTGTTTATTACAATGGCATTTAGGTTATAACCAAGGCGATCGCCAGCGATGGCCCCCTGCCTTTTGACATTTGCTTGTAGGAACGAGTGGCTCAGCGCATCCATGCAAACATCCTTTACTAACCATCGAGCTGACGACCTGGCTGTTCCAGGCTTTGGAACGGTTTCTAACCCGATGGAACCGGTTGACGGCAACTTAG
This sequence comes from uncultured Halomicronema sp., assembly GCA_937897665.1. Taxonomy (GTDB): domain Bacteria; phylum Cyanobacteriota; class Cyanobacteriia; order Phormidesmidales; family Phormidesmidaceae; genus Halomicronema. The sequence continues at coordinate 5,166 of CALCPB010001010.1, forward strand.
AATCGCCTCACACTGAAACCTCTCGCGGCGCTCCGTTTCTTTTCAAAGGGGGCTATGTCGGGCGCATGGATATGGCGGCTAATCGCCTCACAGTGACTCAATATTTAGATGATCACCATGCTTGGTTTTTGCGGTGTGCGCATCCGATGACGGCAACGCCGCTAGGCGATAATGGGTATGACCTGACGGTGGGGCACTTTGGCGCGTTGGGATACGACGTTGAGCCTAAAATCGGCTTGCATTTGCTGCCCCAAGATCACGGGGTCTATCGCATCGAGACCATTCCGATTCCGGGCTATGTGGCACCGGGCTACGAAGTTGACTTTTAGGCATCGCTTGAGCTCAAGGAGATTTTAAGTGAATCGGGAGCCGTGATCACTCAGGTGGATTGGGATCTCGATTTGAAAGTGTGGGTTAGCTTTCCTCGCTTTATCCAGGCGCTACCCAAGCGGATCGTTCAGAAAACTGGGGATCATCTGCTGGGGCAAATTGTGCGCCAGGCCTCGCGGCTTTTGACGCACAAAGTTCAAGAAGACTTTCACCAAACGCTAGATTTGCCGTTTCCGGAAAGCTACCGTAAACGCAATCATCATTTCTTTGATCGGTTCTCAAAGGGGGCTGAGTCTCACGAGTAATCGACCAACCGCTCACGGTCACTAGCCGCGTCGAACGCATGCAAAGCCTGTGGGTTAGGCATAACGCCTTGGGCTTGGGTCGTCCGCTAGTGGGATTTTGATCGGCTGTTGTTCTGCAGTCTATATCGCGCTTCTCAACTAGCGGTATGCTTTGCCGTAGTCGCTCAGCTGGAAACCGGTTGGGCAGTTTTGTGTTGGGTCAGGTCTTGACTGACAGCTTGCCTGCTGCGATGCCAGATGTGAGCATCTGATGAGATCACGTGACCTGTTGGCGGGATGTAGGGATGGCGATGCCTGAAAGAGTCAGACGGTCACTGTCTCAGTACCGGAGCGTCAATCGCTGCTAGGTCAAGCCCCTCCAGATGACTGAAGTCGTAATGTGACCAGCCAAAGTTCGATCAGGTCACTCCAGAGGACTGAAATCACCATTTGGTCAGGTTTTTAACTTCGACTTCCGTAGGGCCTTGCGCTTCCGAAGGGTATTCTGAATTTTGCAGCCTTGTCATGCGGTATACCGATCGCCCTATGCCGTCAGATCTTGCCATGCTTGCAGGGGAGGCTGCGATATCAGGCGGCATTTCTCGCTCCTCGCTTACAGGGCAGAACGGGTGGGTCATCTCTGCCTCAAGGCTTTTGACAGCCCCTGATTTGACGTACCCTGGTCTGTATTGAGCGATCGGACATGCGCGGTAGCGACTGGCTCGAGTGTGACGTTGGTGCGAACCGTCAGCATCGTTTGCTTTAACGATCGTGTGGGTATTCTGAAAGCGAGTTTTTAAGAGCAATTGATTGTTAGGTGGCACATGTCACTGGACAGTGTACTGCCATAATTTTGGGAGACTTCAAATATGACTGTGGCATCTCATTCACGCAAAGTTAACAAGGCTAAGATGCTGGTTGTTGATGACGAACCTGACAATCTTGACCTGCTTTATCGCACGTTTCGGCGCGACTTCACGGTGTTGAGAGCTGAGAGCGGTCAGCAGGCCCTAGAGATTTTGTCTGAGCACGGCGAAGTTGCGGTCATCATTTCTGATCAGCGCATGCCCGAGATGAAGGGCACTGAGTTTTTGAGCAAAACCGTCCCTGAGTTTCCTGACACGGTGCGCATCATTTTGACCGGTTTTACTGATGTGGAAGATCTGGTTGATGCGATCAATGCTGGTCAGGTCTACCGCTACATTACGAAGCCCTGGGACCCTGACGAGCTAAAGCACGTGGTGGATCAGGCTGCCCATACCTATGATTTGTTGAAGCAGCGCGGGGAAGCTATCGACCTGCTAGAAAATCAGCATTGGGTCGTGATGAAAATGGCGGAGATTGCCCAATCTACCGACGATGTGACGGTGGCCTTACCCGATATCGCCACAGCGGCCCAGCGCGTGATTGGGGCGCAAGGCGTTGCTGTGCATTTAGTTGATCAAGCTGCTTTGGCCGACCACGTGGGCATTGCTGGTACCGCCAGCAGTGACTTGATTAAGCAAGATCCTTTGGTGGGCGAGGCGATCGCTAGCAGTGACCTAAAGTACTGCGCGGATGGTGCCAAGGTCGCTGCTGCGGCTGCCAAAGCCACTTATGAGGCGGCTGGCGTGGGGGCGCACTGTGTTGCACCCGTCCTGTTTCGTGGCGCGGTGGTTGCGATCGTCTCTTTGCAGTGGGCATCGCCTCAGGTTTTCTCAGAACGCAGCCAAAACTTTATCAAAATGACGGCTCAACAGGTGGCGTTAACGCTGGCCTGTCTGTAAATCGCGTCGC
>CALCPB010001011.1 GCA_937897665.1 uncultured Halomicronema sp.
CCTGAGGAGGAAAAAAATGCTCTAACGCGTATTGTGACAGCGCAAACCCCAAGGCATATTGCCGCCGCATTGTCACCACTGCTAGATGCTCAGTGAGATGCTGAATGCGTTGCAAAGCCTCAACCGCATGGGTGACGGGGCAATCATATTTGAGGTAGGCGCGATTGTGCACCATCTCTCGCCGCAACAGGGCAAATCGCCGCGCCTGATCATCATGCAGCCCAGAGATCCCGCCAATTTGACGCTCTGGAACCTGCGCCCGCTTAAGCCGCCAAAACTCCCGCTTGGGTAGCTGAGTCACCGCCTGCCCCGGCTCGCGCGCAGCCTCAAGGCAGTACTGGTAAACCTGGTAATACCGCTCTGACACATCCATGATAGGACCGTCAAAATCGGTGAAAATGCGCAACATGTTCAGCAAATAGCCTCAAAGCGGGAAGGGGTCAGACAAGATCGCAACAGGCTGCGCGAATGAAGAATTATTAAGGAAAATCCTTACTTATCTTGCCACTTTGTCAGACTGCGTGGTTAGCGATTCGGTGGTTTGAGTAAATCTGTTAGCCATCGAGCCTAGTGGTTATCGAGTGAGTCAACCCCATTTATTCAATAACTGGACTCAAGCCCCAAAGAATGGCGCTCGATCGCCCGGCGTGTTTGATTATCCCCCTTAACCGCACCGACTTGGGTAAGGCAAGGTGCTTTTGTTCTAGACAGAACGATACAATTTACCCAGTAAAACCGAGTAAAAAATCATGTTTCGGAAGATATCCCTCGGGAATGTCCTGCTGACTGTCGGTGGCATTCTGACGGTTGTTGGGTTTGTGGCTTATTTTCAAGACAATTCCACCCTCAACTTAGTAGGCTTTTTCTACGGTATTCCGGTGTTACTGGGCGGACTGGCGTTGCGTGCCTCTGAACTAGAACCGGCCATCTATTCACAAGTCACGACGCCCGCCGTCGCCGCCCTGCGCGAACAGCAAGCCACTCCGACCCAAAAACAAGTGCGCAGTGACGTGACGCGCTATCGCTATGGGCAAGATGCCCATCTGGACGATGTGCTAGAACGGCTCGGGCTCGCCCCTTCCGACGAAGAGCGCCCTGAGTTAGTGGCCGTCCGTGAAGAAGACATTGATGGCGCCTATGCCTTAGTGCTGGAGTTTGAATCGGCTTTGATGCCAACTTCTAAATGGCTCGAGAAGCAGGAGAAAATCGAAAAGTTCTTTGGCCCTGATATTCGTGCCGACATTCGTGAACCGCAGGAACATCGGGTCGATTTAGCCCTCATCGCAGTGGCGACTCCTGAACCGGTGGAAGCGGCCTTGTAAGCAAGGCTGCGTTAGCGCTCAACCGGGGTAAATTAACCCATGCCAAAGTGACGCGCTCTGGCTGCGTGAATACCAGCGCAATGGCCTGCGGGGCGATCGCGCCACGGATGACTTAGCTGGGCGTTTCGCAGCCGCTTTCTGGGTAATCGCGTTGAATCTGCCTGCCGCTTTTCCTGATAGTTGGTGAGCCGGGGCCAGTTGAGGCTGTGTGGCGCTTTTTCAAAGGGGGCTGCCTGGAGATATCGCCTGACTTTGGTGAGAGGCCCACAGCTCAGTAATGTTGGTATTGCGACCAGGAAAATTGATGACAATACAGCAGACTTTTGCTGTGAACCAGGTTCATTCATGCCTTATTGGATAAAGCGCGAAGCTTAATTCGATCTCTGGTTCGTCATCACTTTTGCTGATTTTCCTATTGAGTAAATGTCAAGGTTCGTAGATTTTCAGGCAGTATTGAAATTCTCTTTAAAGTTGAAATTAAATCTCAATAGGCCGTCAGCAATGTGGAGTGTTGGCGAAGCTATGCAGACGATATCAGCGAAGGCAGTACCGTAGACTAAGCGGTTTCTTAAGCCACAGTAGATACCCTGTGGTCAGGGTCAGTCCTACGACAGGTAGCCGTCAGCATCCCCTGAAAGAGCCAAGCCTACAAGACTAGAAACCTTTCTGGGCGGTGCTTTCAGCCATCCATAATACCTGTCTCAAACGGTGGTTGGCGATCGGGTAAAGATTAAGACAGGGAATTAAGCCGACATTAGAACTGCGATCTCGAAAATTCATCACTCTAATTTTCAAAGCTTTTAATATAAAGAAATGTATTGGCGAAAGTAGCCATATTTAAAAATAAAGGGTTCGATAAATATCTCGCTTGCACAGATACAGTCAAACAAAAAGATAAAGTAAAAATGCTTTTGTCGATACAGTCTTTTAGCGATGGAACTGGCGAAATACTCTATAGGAGCAGATAGCTGTATGGGAAATGTTCATCGAGCCCGGTATCTATTCCAGCTGTTGCCCTGCGGCGAGTCCATTGATCGCCTTAAGGCAAGCTGAAAATAGTGCGATAAGGCTTGATGCTGTCTATGTTGACAGCGTTAAATTTGAGCATTCAGATCTTAGGCAACGGGTTCGGTCGCGCAGTGCGATGCGTCGGTGCCTTCCACTGGACTGATCCCATGCTTAGCATCAGCTCGCTATCGCGAGTCTTCGGGCCCGCCATCCGTTGATCCTTTCTACTGGTTAGAAAACTCGTTTGAGGAGGCTCGTTTATGCATGTCGCAAAAGATGTTACTCAACTCATTGGCCGCACGCCGCTGGTGCAGCTCAACCGCATTCCTCAGGCAGAGGGCTGCCAAGCGCAGATTTTGGTCAAGCTAGAGGGCATGAATCCCGCTGCCTCGGTCAAAGATCGCATAGGGGCCAACATGGTGCAGGCGGCGGAAGCAGCCGGTACGATTACCCCGGCTGAGACCGTGCTGGTGGAACCAACCTCGGGCAACACGGGTATCGCGCTGGCCATGGTGGCGGCGGCTAAGGGCTATCGGCTAATTCTCACGATGCCCGAGACGATGAGTCAAGAGCGTCGTGCCATGCTCAAAGCCTATGGAGCGGAACTGGTGCTCACCCCCGGCAACTTGGGGATGAAAGGGGCGATCGCCCAAGCCCAAGCCCTGGTTGATCAACTCCCCAATGCCTTTATGCCGCAGCAGTTTGAGAATGCAGCGAATCCTCAAATTCACCGCGAAACCACGGCTGAGGAGATTTGGGCCGACACGGATGGGTTGGTCGATATCATCGTGGCCGGCGTGGGCACCGGCGGCACCATCACAGGACTTGCCGATGCCCTGAAGTCGCGGAAATCTGGCTTGCAGGCGATCGCCGTCGAGCCGACGAGCAGTCCCGTCTTGTCTGGTGGCGATCCTGGCCCTCATAAAATTCAGGGGATTGGCGCGGGCGTTGTGCCCGGCGTGCTGCAGGTAGATCTCATCGACGAGGTGGTCACGGTGACCGATGCCGATGCGATTGCCTACAGTCGTCGCCTAGCCCGAGAAGAAGGTTTGTTGTCCGGCATTTCCACCGGGGCCGCGTTAGCGGCGGCGATCACCGTCGGTCAGCGTCCTGAAAATGCTGACAAGCTGATTGTCATGATTCAACCTAGCTTTGGCGAACGGTACCTCAGTACGGTGCTGTTCAAAGATCTAGAGCCGGCCCATCCTTCTCTGGTGCCTGACAGTCTCCCGGCTCAATATCAGCCCAGTTCCGCCTCCTGAAGCGGTGGCCCTGAAATCATACTTTCCAGACCAGTAACCTAAACCTGCAGGGGTTTGGCAGCGTCAAATCCCACCGATCGGCACACTATTTCTGAACAATTCCCTCACCTCCCCTAGCCATGACAGAAACTACCTCCAATCCGGCTGCGCCCACGCCGCGTCAAACTCGTTATTTTGCCCTGGTTGATCGTTTGTTGGCTTGCCCCAATGGCGAAGAACCCGAGATCCTCAATGCTGAGTCCGATCTGCTCGACGCCGAGTTTGTGCAGGTGTTAATGCAAACGGCCAGCTACTTTGCCCATCAAGACAATGGCGACGCCGCCAAATTTTTGATTTTCATCGCCCGCGAACTCAGTCACCAGTTGGGGCTCTATCCCCAAGCGCCCGCGCACCCCCAATCATGCTCCCGGTCGCTTATACACATCACACGAACTTGTTTGAAATGCTGCATTGCCCCCCTTTGTCCCCCCAATTCTGGGGGGAAACCGGAGTTCAAGTCCCCCAAACTTGGGGGATTTAGGGGGCGAGATCTCCAGAAACGACCCATCAGAGACTTATATATAAGCCGGAGCAACCCTGACCCTGAGGTGTCTCGATGAAACGACGACAAATCACGCTGTGGCTCTTGCTGGCAGTGCTCACCGGTGGCGGTGCAATCGCCTGTGGTCTGCCTACAGCTTCTACCCTGCCAACTGCCGATGTCTCCTGCACCGATGGACCGGTGGCATTGACCGTTTCTGCCGCCGCCAGCGTGCAAGATGCGCTCAAAGACGCCCAAGTGGCCTATCAAGACGTCGCCCCCCACGTCACGATCACCTATAACTTTGGCTCATCCGGTTCCCTGGCCCAGCAGATTATCCAGGGCGCGCCGACCGATGTGTTTCTGTCTGCCTCGCCCCAGTGGATGGATGAGGTGGCAGCCCAAGACCAGATTCGGCTTGGCAGTCGGCAAGATCTACTGCAAAACGATATTGTGCTCGTGGTGCCACCGGACGAGACCGCCATTAAGGGGTTTGCCGATTTGACGCCCACGGCTGTGGATAGAGTGGCAATCGGCGAGCCCAACAGCGTACCCGCTGGGCGCTATGCCAAAGAAACCTTGACTTCACTGAATCTGTTTGACCCGCTGCAGTCGCAGTTGGTGTTTACCAAAGATGTACGACAGGTGCTGGCCTATGTCGAAACCGGCAATGTTGATGCCGGGCTGGTTTATGCCACCGATGCCCAA
>CALCPB010001012.1 GCA_937897665.1 uncultured Halomicronema sp.
CGGAAAATCTGACATAGCCCCTTTTTCAAGGGGGCGGCGACAGCGGGGGATCCTACGATCACGCTAAACAGATACTTGCCAAACCCCAGCGATCAGGGACGTGATCTTCAGCAACTTTTCACGTAGAACTAAAGTACAGAGGCGTGCAGTGCGTCTCTACACGACCTGTTGACGCCGGCAATGCAGAGTCCCTGCCGTTGCGGCCGCCGTTAATTCCTGATGGCATCGCGATCGCCCACTTTTAAGACAGCTTGTTCCCTGTTAAGGCTAACGTCTGACCATTGTCATCGGGCTTGCCCGCCGCCAGTTGAATGCCCGGCAGCAGCTTTTGGGCCATGTCATGACTCTCGGCCAGCAGATACTTGAGAAAGGTGTCAGCTACCACCGACAGCTGTTTGCCCGCCAGGTGCGCCGCGTACCAATGCCGTTCAATGGGGAAGTTTTCCACATCGAGAATGGCGTATTCGCCCGTAGTGCCTTCGGAAATGATGGTGTGTACCGACAGGACGGAAATGCCCAGGCCACCGGCGATCGCCTGCTTAATTGCCTCGTTGCTGCCCAGCTCTAGGCGCACCTTGACTTCGACATCGTGCTCTTCAAACAGCGATTGCACGGCCTGTCGGGTTCCTGAGCCCGGTTCCCGCATGATGAACTGCTCACCATTGAGCGCTTGAATTGGAATATTGGTTTTGCCCACCAGCGGATGATTTTTCGGCGCGATCACCACCAATGGATTTTCTAAGAACGGGTTCACCGTCAGATCGGGCTGATCAGGCGTTTGGCTGATGATGTAGAGATCATCATCGTTGTTTGCCATGCGCTCTTGAATATTTTGGTGATTGGTCACCTTGAGCGAAATATCAATGCCCGGAAAGCGCTGGCAAAAGGGGCCAAGCAGGCGTGGCACAAAATATTTAGCGGTCGTAATGACGGCAATTCGGAGTTGGCCCTGCTTCATGCCTTTGATATCGGCGATCGCCATCTCGAACTGTTCGAGTCCTTCAAAGACCTGCTGGCAGGTATTGAGCAGTTGTTGACCGGCTTGAGTTAGATACAGGCGTTTGCCGATTTGTTCAAACAGTGGCAGTCCTACCGCCTTGGTCAGCTGCTTGACTTGAATCGAAACGGTCGGTTGCGTGAGATAAAGTTCTTCTGCCGCGCGGGTAAAGCTACCGTGACGAGCAGTTGCTTCAAAAACCTTGAGTTGATGCAGCGTAGCGTGAAACAACGGCTTAAATTCCCCCACAGATGTGTCACCAGCATCATAGACCAGATTCTATCGAATTGACATGATTGGCCTCGTTTAATCTATGGATGTAGTTTAAAGCTAAGGGTGGAATCCTCGTTTTCGCGAGCTATTGGGCTCGGTCTATCCAATTGTTACGATTGTCTCAGTCAATGACAAATTCCCTTGAGATGCGTGGGGCGCTAACGGTGATGGGCCTGCTCTCAACTGCTTTAGCCAGCACCCTTCATCTGGTTGCCCTGCCCCCGGACTTCACCTTGTCCCAGCCTCCGATTCTAACGCCTCACTCCAGCAAGGCCGACCATCGCGTGACGAATGTATTGCAGGCATCCAGTTGAATGCCCCACTGCCGCTCACAATAGAAAGTCAGCAACTGCTGGGCCTCTGCCCCTAATTTGAGCCGGGTGAGTTGCACTGTCGATTACGGGGAGCCTTCATGTCTTCTTCAACGGATGCGCCGAGTTCATTGCGCGATCGCCTCTGGGAACTTATCCGAATCTTTGGCCGCTTGGGCAGTATCGGCTTTGGCGGCCCTCAGGCCCACATTGCGATGCAAAACGATGAAGCCGTGGTGCGACGTCAGTGGCTTACGCAAGACCAATTTAGTGATGGGATGGCCGTCTGCGAAATGCTCCCCGGCCCGGCCTCGACGCAGATGGGCATCTATCTAGGCTACGTCAGAGCCGGACAGGTCGGCGCTTTAGTCGCGGGTCTGGCTTTTATTGCCCCGGCCTTCTTAATTGTCGTCACCCTGGCGTGGGTGTACTTTCGGTTTCAGGCATTGCCCCAGCTAGACGCCATTTTCTTTGGCATCGCGCCGGTGATGATTGCCATTATTTTGGGATTCTGCTGGAAGCTGGGCAAAAAGTCAGTGCATGACTGGCGCGGGGTGGCGATCGCGATCGCGGTGGGCATCGCCGTGGGGTTTGGCAACTTAAGCCCCCTGCTGGCATTTATTTTGGCGGGTCTGCTGGGGCTGGCGATTTACCGGCCTCGTCAGTTGCTGCCCCCTCGGGCGCTCTGGCTGCCGCTGGGGCTGATGGCTAGCCTCACCGCTGCCACCCCAACGGCGGACGTCTTAGCCCTCTCTAGCTTTTGGGGCTGGGAGCGGATTGGCTCCTTCTTTTGGCCCCTGCTAGGCTATTTTTTCAAAACGGGCACGTTTATCTTTGGCGGTGGTTTGGTCATCATTCCGCTGCTCGAGTACGACGTAGTTGAGCAGCTCCATTGGCTGACTCGGAGTGAATTTCTCAATGGCATCGCGATCGGGCAGCTCAGTCCTGGCCCGGTAGTGCTCACCGCCGCCTTTGTCGGGTTCAAGGTGGCCGGTGTGTTGGGGGCGCTGGTGGCGAGCATCGGGATCTTTACACCGTCATTTTTGTTCATTATGGCGGGGGCACCGCTCTTGCTACGGCTGCGCCAAAACCCTTATGTCAAGGCCTTTTTGAGGGCGGTACGCCCAGCTGTTTTAGGGGCGATCGCGATCGCGACCCTCCCTTTGGCACAAACGGCGATTATTGAGCGGTCTTCGCTCTGGCTCATTGTGATTGCGGGGGCGATCACTGTCCTGTCATTGGTCGCCCTGATTCGTTTCAAAACGCCCACCTGGCAGTTGGTTTTAGCGGGGGGCGGGCTGGGTT
>CALCPB010001013.1 GCA_937897665.1 uncultured Halomicronema sp.
AAAGAAATTGCCCTCCTCGTTTTTGTTGAGAAGGGCGATCGCATGGCAAGCAATATAAGCTGATCCATGTTCGATTTGATGAGAGTCCGGCTTCATTTAGAAAATGAAGTTGTCCGAATTATTCAACTCTGCAGAGGTGACCTCTTGCACTAATAAGAAAGAACGTGCCCGACCAGAGCCCATAGCCCCATCTGGATCTAATGTGAGAATGGTGTCGGCACCCCGAGAGCGGAATCCTAAATACCCCTCGGCGATTGGGTCAAGACCTGTGAAGCCAACTCCTTCCAAGACGGCGCTTAAATCAATCTTGTCGCTACCAACCTCGAAGTCAGTGATAATATCACCCGCTTCAACGACACTGGTGTAGACAAAAGTGTCATCACCACCGCCACTAGTGATGGTATCCCGTCCTTGGGAGCCAATAATGCGGTCATTGCCATCGGTACCGGTCAGGCTATCTCGTCCGGCGGTGCCATCGTCAATGACATTGACGGGCGCTGTGAAGGTGAGCCGAGTCAAAAGCGGATCGTGGTCACTGGCACGACTGTCAGTTTCTGCAAACTCAGAATTGACATGGACGATGTCAAACTCAGCGTCTGCCGCCAAATTCTCACTGACCAGAATGTGGTCAAGCGCTTGAGAATTACCCTGAAAAATGAAGCTATAGCGCTCATCTTCCGGCAGCGTATTCGTCAGATTGATGAGGCCGCTATTGGTTTCCAGCTCTTCGACAGGGGAGACAAACTCGAATTCGTTAAAGTCACCCACGACCACCACATTGGCATCGTCTGCCAAACCATTAACGAAGCCTTGCACAGCAGCAGATTGGGCCTGGCGCTCATCGAGCGAACCGTTGACGCTCACGTCTTCTTGGCGTTGATCAAAGGGTTGCTCGACGCCCAAAATCGGTGCGCTGCCCCCCTTCGATGAGAAGTGGTTGTTTACCACGGTGACGGTTTCACCGTTGAACTCAAAGTCGGCAACGAGCGGCAGACGAGCGCCTTCAAAGGCTTCTCCCGCACCTTGGCCGCCAATGGTTTGCACCGAATCTTCTACCAAATCCACCCGGTCGGGGTTATACAAAAAGGCCGTGCGAATGTTGCCGCCGGGCTGACCACCGCTCGCTTCATCGGTGATGAACGTGTTGTCAACAAATTCGTATTCTGGCCCGCCCGCCGCGACAATTTTATCGATCAGCAACTGCAGGGTCTCACTGGCGGAAGTCACGTCGTCGACGATCTCACCCCCGGTATTGTCTTGCACCTCTTGCAGGCCAATGATGTCGGGGGAATTCAAATTGTTGACGATTTGTGCGGCGATCGCGTCAAATCGACCGTCACCCAGGTCATCATCGACATTGCGCGCTTCACCGTTGTTGGTTTTGGCCTGATCTTCGACGATGGGGTCAAGGTTGAGGACGTTGTAGCTCGCGACGGTCAACGAATCGTCATCGCCGACTAGGGAGCTGACCTCGGGCGGTAACTCAGGCGATTTAATGTTGCCAGTGAAATCTTCGGTGGGCAAGATTTCAAAATTGCCGAAGCCGTAGCTGACCACCCCCGTCACATCGCCGAGGACGTCGCCGACATTGACCTCAGGAAAATCGAAGTCGAAGACCCCAGAGTCTTCGTCAATCTGCACTTTTTCGGGGTTGAAGTCATCAGGACTGATGTTCAGTGTGCCGCGATCGCTGAGACCACTCGCACCGGCTCCCCCGTCGACGACGGTAAAGATTTCGCCAAAGCGGTTAGTCCCAGAGACGGCAACGGCGTTCTGAGCCGTCACGCGCATGCCTTCTAAAGACTCAAAGAAATCAATGCCGTCAGTGCTGGGATCAAAGCTGGCAAAGGCATCGTCATCAATGTTTTCACTGGGGGGAACGCGCCCACCTTGACCCAAGATGACGGCTGCCGGTAAGGCATTTTCGCTGCTGATGACAGTGATGTCAGAGACGCCGCTAATCCGGGTCGTCGAGAGATTGCGTGTGGAAGCTCCCCCAGGGGTAGATTCGGCAACAGTACCCGCTACTTCTAACTCATCGCCAACATTGACACCTGGAGCACTGTCTGTGAAGACGAAAATGGCATCAGAGGTGGCAATGTTGCCGTCACCCACCGCGTCTTGCAAATAAAATCCGTTGGTATCCACCGCCGTCACAATACCGGTAGTGGTCACCGTTTGACCCAGTAGCGGCGACGTATGAGCCGCCCCCTGAATGTCGAAAATGGCAGTTATTTCGTCGGGTGGTGGGGGCGCTTCGTTCGAAAAGCCCGGTGTATCAGCCGAGAAGTCGCCAAATGCCAGGGGCTGAAATGAACCGATGCCGTCTACATCGCGAGCGATGCCAGCCGGAGGAAAGTTACCACTTGGCCCCAGTACTGTATCGCTGTAAGAAACATCTGGATTGCCGCTGTCATTAATCAGCGAAACCGAGTCAATGACAGTACCAATCGCGCTATCGAAGACACCATCATCGTCGGCATCTAAGTCATCATCTTGGCTGCCGGTAAAGTCACTCACGAGCAAAAACGTCGATGGCGAGCCAAAGAAGTCAAACTCTTCTAGCAGATCATTGGTCTCGGTAACCGCTTGGGGAATCTCATTGGCAATGCCGGGGTTGGCTACCAGCAGAAAGCCATCTTCATCAATGGTTAGACCGCTTAAGTCAAACGCAAAGTTGACCAAACCGGGGTTGAATTCACCCGAAAGCGCTACTAGCGATACGCCGTCTAGAGAGGTGCCTTCAGCACCAAAGATTTCGACAAAGTTGCTGTCGTTGTCTGAAGGATTAGGGGATGAAATGCGCAGCTCATTGATGCTGATGTCGGGGACAGGAGTGCCGCCACCGTTGCCATCGGTCACGGTAAAGGGGCCGTCAGCGAGGGTGTCAATGCGGGTGTTGTTGCCGTTCCAGTTGGTCGCATCGCTAATCGCAGCCAATAGTTCTGCTTTTGTCCCAGATGTTATCGATTCGTTATAGGTCGAGTTATCAAATTCAGAACCAGCACCGGGGCCTGTACCGACAGCGACAGCCGTCGTGCCGACGCTCAGTCCTGTTGGCAACGCAGAATTAGTTGAGGCACTTGCCGTTGATTGAAACTGCGTACTATTAGTTTGTGCCGCATAGATAAAAGTCGGGCTAGCCGATGAGCCTTGAAAGGCGATGACTTGATCGCCACTGGCAGATAGCGCAAAGCCATTGTTACCCACGTTGCTGTCATTAGCCGCTTCAAAATCGGCATTGTCCGTGGTAAGTGAGATCACCGTCCCAGCCACTAGAGCGCTTGGTGCAGTATATTTGACAGCACCTTCATTACCTCTAAAGCTACCGTCGTCTAAAACACCGCTATCTGTAAAAAAGATTTCTGTCCCAGCTTCAATATCTGTCAGTAAGACAAAAGTAAAGTCGTCTGGGTTATCTGCATTGATGCCAATGATGGCGAGATCGCCAGCTGTAAGGGTCGTTGCCATGTTAGAAATATCTCCAAATTTACACAGCGTCATCTGAAGCGATCGCCTCCACTTGCGATCGCCCTGTGTGGATATCAGTCAGATTGTTGAAATACTTTTGAGCTGATGCTGCTTTACCGGTTGAGCAAAGCAGCACCAAGGTCAGTCCATGATGGAGCGCCGCAACCAATATTGGCTGCAGCACTCATCAGGGGACTCTATGCGGGCAGCGCCGCCGTCTCAGTCGCAGCCTCAAAGGGGCTATAGACGATGTCCGTGATAGCACCGCTGTTTTCGAGGAAGATCTCCATGCGGGAGACCCCTTCAATACCTAGCGAGAGTTGCGCCTGTACGTTGTCACCGAAGCCCTCAATTTCCTGAGTTTCGATGACGGTATCATCAGCCCCGTAGAAGGTGATGAGGTTGTCTTCGCCCTCGTCGAAGTCAAACACGCCGACGCTGGCCACGTTAACCAAGCCATCAAAGTCGAAGCTAAAGGTGCCGCCATCCGCATTGTCATCGGGGTCAGAGGCATCGCCATCTTCAGAGATGATCAACACCTTGCCCAGGTTATCAGCGCGGAGGTCGAAGTCACGACCGGTGATGTTGTCGGTGTCAAACAGCATGGCCCCAAACTCAGTGTCTGTGGAGATGCTGACGCCATCGAACTGGTTAGTGATGCTAGTACCAGCATCGAAACCTTCAAAGTCGAGGATTGCAGCAACGGGCTTCTCTGGGGCTGCGAATTCGTAGATAGTGGTGGTGCCACTCACTTCGTTCGAAACTGCCAGTAGCGCTTCGCCAGTGGGGCTGTCATCCGCCGAGATGAAGGTTAAGCCTTCGGGGCCGAGGTCGCCCACCGCCGGATTGGTGCTGCCATCGGCCAACTCCGCTTCCACATCAAAGTTGCGGTTGTTGAGGTAGTCAACAAAGCTCGCTTCAGCGGGGTTTGTGATGTCGTACACCATGATGCCGCCAACCCGCTCTAGGCCGATAAAGGCAAAGGTGCGGCCGTCGACTTCACCAATCACCACACCTTCAGGCTCGGGGCCTTTGGCGTCGCTGCGGCTGTCGAAGGAACCGTTTTCGTCGTTGGTGGAGTTGAAGTCTGCGGGGAAGAGGCTAGCCGTGATTTGCTCGAAATCGTCGCCACTGTCGAAGACCAGGTTGCCCTCAGCATCAAAGATGGTGAAAGAGCGCGCGCCGTACGCGTAGAGCTCATCAAAGTCGCCATCGCCATCCGTGTCACCGTCGATGGTCGATACTTCCAGGCGACCGAGGTTTTCCTCTAGTTGCAGTTCGGCTGCATTGGGGAAAGCCGTGGGATCAAGGACGAGGTCTTCAACCCGAGCATCTTCGTCGCGAGCGTCACCTTCATTGGCGGTCACAAAGTAGTTAGTGCCGTTGAATTCGTAACTGGCGATCGCATCGGGCATGTATAGGCCAAACACCGGATAGGTTTCGATGTTGAGGGCATCGTCGCGATCGCTCGCGTCGATGCCGTTACCTTCGACGCTATGGTCTTTAGCACCCAGACCAATGATGTCGGTCACTTCTTTGTTTGCAATATCGACCACAGCGACGGCATTGTTTTCCTGCAGGCTGACGAAGGCCTGAGTGCCATCGGGAGATACCGCGATGTACTCGGGTTCCGCGTCTTGAGAGAAGGTCGCATCGGGGAAGATGCGCACACCCTCAGCTCGCAGATCATCTTCTTGACCGTCGAAAGCAGTGAAATCAGCCGTCTCAACGATGGCGTTTGCGACCCCATTGCTCGGGTCAATAATGCTGATCGAGCCTTCCGGCTCACCGCCGTCATCGGGTTCACCTTCATTGGCGACCAAAACCTTGGTGCCGTCGGGCG
>CALCPB010001014.1 GCA_937897665.1 uncultured Halomicronema sp.
GAATGAGTCTTTAATGTCAGGGCCGCTACCGGTGATGGTGTACTCGCGAATGCCTTTGTCATGCCAGGAACCGCGCATTTTAAAGACGTTCAGCGCCCGCGACATTTCCCCCCGCACCTCAACATATTGCAGCATCAAAATCGTGTCGGTAATTGTTGAGATGTGCGACTCCGTGATGGAATGCAGCCCCATGAACTGCTCCGTCGTGTTGGTGAAAAAGCCGGTGATCTCTTCTTGCTTGGCATAGCCCGTCACGCCGATGACAAACTGCCGGAAGGAACTATTGCTGACACCGCGATCAAGGGCTGAGAGCGAATCGATCGCGATACGTGCCGGTTTGAATTCCGAAATTTGCGACTTGATAATTTGCAGATGATCTTCAAGACCAGCAGATTCGGGGTAGGCACAGAGAATTTTTAGCAGGCCCTTTTGTTCCAGGTCTTCAAAATCGATGCCCCAAGAGGTGGCATTACGCAGCAACTGGGCGCGCGACTCTTCATAGGCAAAGAGAATGACCTTTTCGCCATTGGAGCAGCCGTTTTCCAGAAACTTGCTCACCAACAGCGTCTTTCCTGTACCGGTAGCCCCTGTCGCCAAAATAATCGAATCGCGGAAGAAGCCGCCGCCACACATTTCATCCAGGGTTTTCACCCCAGATGAGACCCGTACGTTAGACGATCGCTGGGTCAGACGCATGGCACCCAGTGGGAAGATATTGATGCCATCATCCACAATGGTGAACGGATATTCGCCCTTCATATGGGTGGTGCCGCGCAGTTTGAGAATCTCTAGGGTGCGCCGCCGCCGTTCGCCTTCTAACACGTTGCGCACGATGACCACGTTATCGGACACGAATTCTTCGACCCCGTAGCGCGCCACCGGGCCATATTCATCGACCCGCTCAGTCGTCATGATGGTGGTGACGCCCATCAGCTTGAGACGAGCTGCCAACCGAAAAATCTCGCGCCGCACCACCGAGGCTGCATCATACTGCTGAAATACGGCAGTCACCGAGTCGATCGACACCCGTTGCGCCTTGTATTTGCGGATGGCGTATTGAATACGCTCGATCAGCGCGGATAGATCAAAGTTGCCCACGACATCTTGCCCTTCTGGATCGTGTGTCGCATCCAAATTAAAGAGCTTGCCTTCGTCTATCAGTTTTTGCAGATCCCAGCCAAAGCTTTGGGCGTTTTTGACAATATCAGCGGGCGATTCTTCAAAGGTGACGAACACGCCGGGCTCGTCAAAATGGATGATGCCCAGATACAAAAACTGTACGGCCATCAGCGTTTTGCCCGTGCCTGACGTCCCGCTCACCAGGGTCGTCCGGCCAATCGGCAGGCCCCCGTGGCTGATATCGTCAAACCCTTCAATCAGAGTGCGAATTTTGGCAATGCTGTTGGAACGATTGATCGAATAGATATCGGTGGGAGGAGATTGGCTCATAGAACTCTTTAAAACAGCCTGATATTAAATCTCTAAGCGATTGTGGCTGGCTAAACAGGGCACCTAAGAGTAACGCGATCGCGACCAATTAGGAAAATCTCCGCCCTGCCCCACAATCAATACCTCTAAAACCTTACCAGGCTAGTTGTACAGGTCATCCTCGCGCAGCTCTTCATAGAGTAAATCGAGCCCAATCAGCACACGCTCGCGATCGGACAAATCGCCAATGATTTTACGCACGGGTGGAGGCAAAATCTTGGCCAAGGTTGGGGTCGCCAGGATCTTGTCTTCCTCGGCGAGCTGCGGATTTTTGAGGACGTCAATCACTTTCAGGGCATAAACCCCCTGAAACTCTTGCTCTAAGATTTGGTTGAGCGTCTTCAACGCGCGAACGGAGTTTGGCGTATTACCAGCGACATATAACTTCAAAACATAGGTCTTTTTGGATGTGTTCATAGTTCCAGAATCGACGACAAAAAACTCATGAGATGACGTTAGCTCCGCCTCTACCCAGTCAAAGCATAGGGGCAAATTTATGATTCTCGCGCTGATTAAAGGAATTCCTTGGGAACCAGGGAGGTAAACCCCCTCTCATCGACCCGATCGCGAATTGCCTGCGGCTCAACCGACCGTAGTGGAGCCTGCCCCCCTGTTTCCTGTGGACTCGGCATTCAAAAGATGGCTGTCGTCTGTACCTTGTAGTGGACTGGGGCCACCAGGGGGCACGGAGCGATCGCCCCATGTGTTGCCGATCAATGGCCTGACTGGCTACTCCGGTCTTTATGGGGAATCGAGCGGCGATACATTTCGCAGAGGTGGGCGATCACGTCGATCAGGGTGAGTCGATAGTCGAGCAAAATTTCTTCGCTACGGCCTTCGAGTTTGAGCTGGGTGGAAAAATCATCCATCAGCTCCATGTGAACTTCCACCAGTTTGGACACTGAAACATCGGCAAAAAAAGCCGTATTCACAAAATCATCGATCTTTTGGTTGAGCGCCTCGTTTTGGACAAAATAGCTCAACACAATCTGGCGATAGTCTTTGCGCAGTTGGGTAAAGACGACTTCGCGCTCCTCTGGCTTGAGGTTGCGAATGAAATTGTCGGGATTGCGCTTATAAAAAACTCCCATGTAGCCGAGGCGCTCGCGGAGTTTTTCGGTCAGGCGCTGCTGCTGCAGGCTCAACAGAAAGTGACGCGTATCCTCTAGCGATGGCATCGTCAGGCCTTCTGGGGCCTGGTGATGTAAGTGCAAGAAATGTTGAATGGCCTGGTGAATATGATCTTCCAGCTGAGAGAGTTCCGAGAGCGTGATCTGCATCGTCTCTTCGTGATAGCTCTCGGCCAGCACTTGGCGATCAACGGTTATTTCACCGGCAGACGCTGGCTGATCGTCCGCTTCGACTACCAGTACGGGCAATAAAACATCTCTTTTCTTAAGCGCGGCTAATAGCTCGGCCAGCCGGGGAGACAGCTCTAGCACCAAGCAGTCTATCCGGTGTCGGTTTTGCCCAATCCACGTCAAGAACGTTTCCAACGCATCGCTAGTGTGGACTCGATAGGAGCCCGCATCTAGCGTCAACTCTAGGGCTTGGCTGAGCTGACGAGATTGCACAAAACCTCCGATCAGAAATTGTGAATACAAGGGTTCAGGCTCTCTGGAAAATCATGAATACGTGACGGTCTGACTAGCTCAGGTCGGGAAACAGCAGGGATTGAGAGTAAAGGGAGACTCAACAAACGTCAAAAAAATTAAACCTTCATTAATTTAATCGTATTGTATGAGGTATCAGCAGCAATGCAGCTAGCAACCCAAAACCAGAAGTTGATGTAAAGCCGTCAGCAGGGGGCTCGATCAGGGTGGCTGATGAAGTTTCTGATGATGACCATAAATCGGGATGTGAGGGATTGTGGGCGATCGCTCGCGATACAGTCTGTTAGGCTGCTCGTGGGTGATCGGCCCTGCCCCCCGGCTGAAGCGGTATTAAACATGGTGTGGTTACCACTATCGGAATTTATCCGCGCTGCTCCCACTGGCTCAACGACCGGTGATCCCAGCCGTTGGCTCGACGCTTGTCTGGCTAATGATGCCGATTGTGTGGTGCTGCTAGATCAGCAGGTGCCCATTCAGGTGTTAACCCTGCGTCACCTGATGAATCTGGTTCGTGCCCCAGCGACGGCGGCTCCCGGCCATCATTTCGGCGGCCATAGCCACCCGACCTGCCCTTTGCCAGGAACCGGTGACACGCTCTCGCCCCCCTTGAGAATGATGCCCCTGACGGTGAGTGCGGCGGCGGCGGCCCAGCAGGTGGCCGCTGATCTGGACTGCTGCTGGCTCGTCATTGATGAACAGCAGCATTATCAGGGAGTGTTGGACACGGCGCGGCTGTTAGCGGCGGCTGTCACTACCCTTACGTCTCAGGAGGTTAGTACGGCCCAGCAGGAGACCGTTGCCGAGACTCAAACGTCAAAAAGCAATACGGCGCTGCTGACCTATTTAGGTCATGAGCTCAAGACACCCTTAACTTCTTTATTAGGGTTATCGAGCCTGCTCAAAATTGGCCGATTAGGCGACCTCACCCCACGCCAAGAACGCTACATTGGCCTGATTCAGCAACATTGTCGGCGACTGGCCGCCTGGGTCAATACGCTGATTGATTTGGGTCGCATCGACAGCGGCACGCTCAATCTCATTCCGCAAATGGTGAATGTGGGCGACCTGTGGTCTGAGGCCTATCACCAGGCGATGCTGCGGGTGGGCCACGAGCCGACTGCGGCCTATCCCCGGCCAGCGATTCTAGACGATGAAGCCCACCCCATCACTCTGGTTGCTGATCAAACGCGGTTACAGCAGATGCTGAGCTGCCTCATTCAAACCGCGCTGGCAGCGCAAGGCTCCGGTGGCGCTGACCCGCGATCGCCCCTCGGAATTGCCCTTTGGGATGATTGGGTGGCGTTCACCGTTGAGCGGTTAGATGAGACCCTCTCTCTAGAACAGTTGGCGCAAACCATCCTGACCTTTCCGTTCCCCGAAAGCTCGGTGCCCTCGACTCCGATTTCTGCCGAAATGGGCCATTGGCTAGAGTGGCTGCTAGTGCGTAAGCTGGCGCAACAGCATCAGGGTGAACTGGTGTTGATGGTGCGCGCCGCGAGTCAAATTTGTCCGACGCTACTCATGCCCGTGACACCCGCGTCAGCGTCGCGGGGCAGCAGTCGATTTTTGTTGGTCGTCGCGCCGTTAGATCACCATTCACTGCCGACCCTGTGGCAACAGGCGAATCAGCTGAGTTATCACCTGTTGATCACTGCAAATCTCAAAGATGCGGTGGAGGTGGCAACCCACTTACCCCTGCAGGCCGTGTTGGTGTTGATGCAGTCGCCCTCACAGCTGGCTGAGCTGCCACCGTTGCAGCTGGCCTTGGCCAACACCGACAGTTTGACGATCGCCCTGGTGCCACCGCAGCTATCGGCTTTGTTGGGCGAGTTGCCGCTTGATCGTGAATTGCTGTGGCCAACCGAGCGGTTAGGCAGCGTGCTACTCCAGCCGCCGGCCTCGTTGCCAGCCCCCAATCGGCTCACTATTTTATATTTGCGATCGCCGGAACCCTCGTCCACCCACGATTCCAAGTTTCCCCATATCTTTCACGATTTTGGCTGCCGTGTGCTGGAGGTCGATGATGTCGAGCAGGCTAGTTTGCTAAACCGGGTTTGGCAACCGGATGTTGCTGTTCTAGACCCCGCGATCGCCTCGCCGACGGCCTATTTGCAAAACCTGAGCCGATTTCCCCAGCTCACGTCGCTACCGCTGATCACCTTGACCATGACTGCCACGCAAGCGGCCCACGCGATCGCTGCATTATCGGTTTTTCCCTGTTTAGTCGAAGAGTCAGCCTGGAACACGCCAGACACCACTGAGCGTCTAACGACCTGGTTGATTC
>CALCPB010001015.1 GCA_937897665.1 uncultured Halomicronema sp.
GATTGCGGTGTGGTTTCGATGACCGTGCACTGCGGTTTCGCCTGAATCAGCGCCAGCGTGTCACCAAAGGTCGTGAGATTGGTGATCGCTTCCTGAGCAGCGGGCTGGTACTGATTAAACCAATTGTCTTGCGTCAGGCGATCAAGTGAGAATGACTGATCATCAATCAGCCAATAATCGATACCGTACTGCTGAATAAAAGCTTGCAGGGTCTGGAGATCCGGGCTGTATTGCGCCTCGATCAGATCGACTGTCCGCTGTCGAAACGTTTGATAGTAGCCCGTGTGGTAGGCCAATCCGAGTTCTGGAGAAATGAGCGGTGATCGCTGGGTGAACACATGCAGATTGCTCGTTTCCTTTGTCAGGCTAGCGACCGTGGTGTCGAGGGGAGTCGCCTGCAAGAACTGATACAGGTCTGGCAAGCGACCATAGCGGTTGTTGGTAAAGGGAAAACTTTGGGTCAGGCCGGAATAACCAAACAGACCGATCATCACTCCACAGAGGGCCGTGATAGCAACTCCCCGTTGGGCGATCGCGACCACAGTCGCTGCCGGTCGCGCCATCAACTGCATCAGATAGTCGAGAAATATCCCCATCGTGAAGCTGGCAGTCAACGCAAACACAATGCGCAAGCTGTGATGCATATAACGGCTCGGCAGATGTAGCTGATAAGGCAAGAGATGAGCGGCAAAGTATAACCCCAATGAGGCCAGCACCAATTGCTGCAAAATCGCCATTCGTGCCTTGATAAGCGGCAGCCATCGGTGTTGTGAGCGCCACCAGAGCCAGGGAAAAAATAGGCTAAAGGCAATCGTTGGCGGCGTTAGCATCGGGGTCGGCAGCAGGCCAGAGCGATCGCCAAACCAAAACAAAATTGGATTGTCTGTGAAATAAGCATTTCTGCCGCCAGGCCAGAACTCGGGCATCTGACGGGCGGCGGCTGGGGTAATGAGTGGGCCAAAGGGTGAGCTATCCACCAGGTAGGGTGCCAGCAGACCGATGACAATCATCAGTCCAAACCCTGACAATAGATAAGTTTGGGGAGATCGAGCCCAGCGAAAACGACCGCGATCAACAGTCACCAAGCGTAGAACTAAAATCCCCGCCGCTAGCAGTGCTCCCTGGGGATAAAACAGCACCTGAAGCGTCAGCGCCACCAGAGCAGGCGTGATCATTCGACCATTCACAAAGACTAAAAACGCCAGCAGCAGCACAGAAATGAACGCACGAGGAGTCCCAGAAACCAGATCGTCTCGCATCCAAAGCGTTTGGTTAAGCAGCAGCGTACTCGTGAAAGCCGTAGCGGGCACCGGCAATAACTGCAGCGACAGTCGAAAGCAGTAATGCGTCCCCAGCACACCCAACATGGGTGGCAGCACCTTATTCAGCGTAAACGGATGAATCCCTAGGACAGCAGCGCCTTGATACAGCAGCTTGTAACCCGGTGTTGCCTGGTAGGTGAAGTAGTCGGCCATGAAATCGTCGGGCAGCAGCGCCGGATCGATCAAACGCTGCATCCAAAAGACATGCTGACGGGCATCATCTTGCACAACATAGGTTGCACCAAAGGAACTTTGCAGCACCAGGTAGCCGTAATAGGCCGCGAACACAAGACTCAGACTGTACCAAAAGATCACTCGCGGATCGGCGGCTTGGTCAGTCTGGGCAGTCCAGAATTTTCGGATGGATATAACCGCGCTGTCTCCCAATCGGATTGCTCCTCAGCGATAGCTCAAACTCGGCGAATGCGATCTCTGACTCAAAAAAACAGTTTCCCTGCCGCAACTGACTGACATGCCATCAATCCACTGGCGGTGATGACCATTCAAATAAAACCCCATAGAGGCCCCAAATAGCGAGGGGACGTAGGTAGTGGCAAGCACGGAAAGTGCCCAGGGCGGTAATTGCTTCGGGCGTCCGAAACTGCAGCCCATAAGTATAGATTTGGTGAACCACCGCTTCAGTAATCTCAAAGGCTTCATCGACCTGCCCCATTTGGGCCAGAAAGGTGGCGAGACCAAAGTTGATGCCTGTCCACACTTCCAGTTGATGGGTGCCGTCCGGGTCTTCGGGCGAACCGTCGGGGAGCACACCATTAGCCGCCCCGATGGATACACCCGGTTGCACCGGACGAAAACTGCCGACCTGAGCACCGGCAAACTTTTGCTCTTGCGGTTTAGCCTGGGTCGCCGCATAGTTGTTGAATTTGACAAAGCAGGCTTCATAGATCGTTTCTAGCGCCGATCGCACATATTCTGCTTCGACTAAATCGGGTAACCCCAGCAGTCGCGCACAGAACTGACCACATAACTGATCGGCCATGACGACTTCAGAATCGCTACCCGTTTCCAAGCGATAGTAGCGACCGTTCCACAGTTTTTTGTGATAGTGATGGCGGCTTTGCTCCAGCCAGCGCTGATATTGGGGCGTCAGGATCGGGGTGTTGCCAGGGGCACGATCCGCTTGTGTGAGCACCTGGGCGATCGCGATCGCACTTTCTAACGCGGCCATCCACAAGCCGCCGCAGTAGGCACTGACGCCTTTAAGTTGCCAATCATCAAAGGTTTGATCAGGCGCGCCGCCATTTTCTGGAATGCCATCGCTGTCGGTGTCAAAGCGTTTGAGATATTTCAGTGTTTCGGTCACGGCAGGCCAGCAGTCGGCCAAAAAATCAACGTCAGTTGCTCCAGTCAGCTGATAAGCCCGATAGACTTGAATCACAAAATCGCTGGGTAGAACTTAACACTGAATGCAGTCTTGATAACTGGAGATGTTGGTTTTGACGAAAGGCTGCTCATTCGGCGCACCCAAGTCATGAGGGGTCGCCCCTTTAAGCTTGCGAGGGGCATAGTGATCGGCTTCGCCCATTGTGTAGTAATAACCGATGATGCGGGGGCGAGCGTCCGCAGTGGGAATAGCCCGCGCAAAGGCACGAATGATGGCTTTTTCGAGTTCCGGCCACAGCAGCAGCGTGGCAAAGCCGCCATACAGACGCACATCCAGGCTTTCATACCAGCGATAGTCGAGACACTCCAGCACACCAAACTGGCCCACGGGGTCAT
>CALCPB010001016.1 GCA_937897665.1 uncultured Halomicronema sp.
ACGATTGGTTCCGCGAACTAGTGGGGCTGTAGGGTCAGCAGTCAAGATTGATGCATAGTCGGTTCCTTAATGTTTTAACGAGTTACGCTGTGGTGTGAGTTAGTCTTGGCTCGGTTTTAGCTCAGTGCCGTTAGTGAGTTGTTCACCGACACAGGCAGAGCTTGTATATCAGCAGCGTGGATTGAACGGGCGATCCGCAACGGTGCGCGACTCTTGCTCCAGTGCATTTAACGGGCGTCATCAACAGGCATGATCGTTGATCGAGATGGCCTACAACCTTCACTAGCTAAAGAGCCAAAGGCTCTGAAATTTCTCAGCATGGGAAGGATAGCGGTTAGACCTACTGATCTGTACTTCTATGCTGAGTCTGAGGACAAGGGGACTAGCTGGAGCAGCTCCACAGAGCTTGACAGCTTTAATACATCATTACTATAAAATCAAAATTACGTTCCAACTGACCGTTCAGCCATTCCTCGCAGTCGTCAGTCCAGTTCGGACAAGACTGCGGAGCCAGTTTGCTGAGGCGCTAAGGATCAGAGCGCTCCTAGGCCGCCTCAGCAAACTGGCCAGCGCTATATTGCCGCTCATACTGATTCTGTCCAAAAGCAATCGCTAAACCGATGTCGCAAATTGCCTCTCGTCTCTCTGATACCGAATTGAGCCAGCGCATTCTCGAGATGGCGAAAACTGGTGTTTATCGAGAGTCGATCTTTGAAGCGTTTCGATCGCTAGCGACCAAACAACAGATTCGCCGGGCGATCGCCCACACTAAACAGTTCGGGCTGTATTCCGTCAAAGAACTCAGAGATGCTGAACTCGGCACCTACTATCAGATTGACCTCGCCAAGTATGAATCCTTTGCCGCCGCGCTGCAAGCCTCGGTACCGATGCCAGTGGGTGATGATTTAGCCGCCCAACTGCTGGCCAGTACGCAAGCAATTCGGACTATGTTGGCGATCGCGGGTAGCGGCACCCTAATTTTTGGGGTTGGCGGCAGCATCTGCTTGCACACCGGGCATTTGCAAAGTGGTCGCTTGGCTTGGGCAAGCGCCGCCAGTCTGGGTGGGCTTTGGCTGTTGCAGCATAAACTAGCTAGCTCCCAAGGGTACGGACGTTAGCGTGTAAAGCCCACTTTATGAGTCTGAGGGCGTATCGCCATTCACCGCTAAATCCTTACAGGCTGGGGATGATCGTTTTACTCCAAGGCCATGAATAGCTGCTCTCTAAGCTGACACCCTCTGCCAATGCTCCCGCCGACAGCAAACTGTGCCTCCATCAACAAGCGGTTATGAAGACAACGCGATGGTGCCCTTGGGGAATCTACGGAAATCTATCATCCGTGTTTTCAACGACTCATTCCCCTCTCTTCACCCGACGGCAGGCAGGAATGAGCCCATTTTGGATGACTCTTCACACACTTTATGGGGATCGCGATTCGCCATGAAGTTTTTATGAACCTTGTCCTCGGGGCTTTTACGGATATAGGGACTCCGAATACTCTAGAGATGTTCAAAGGGGTAATCAAGGAGTTGAGTTTCTGTGGTTAACATCTCTAGCCAGTCCGCCACCTCGTTCAACCTTGAGATTGCTGAGACCGCGCCGGTCAATAATGCCACCCTCGATGATTTGTCGAGCCTCCCTGCTAAGCACCCTTCGGTGACTAACCTCTTCAAGCGGTGTTTAGATATCCTTGGGGCATCAGTCGGATTGCTCATCACGGCCATCTTGTTTGTGCCGATTGCGATCGCAATTCAAGTTGATAACCCAGGCCCAATCCTTTATAGCCAGATTCGCTGTGGGCATCGGGGCAAAACATTCCGCATTTGGAAATTCCGCTCAATGGTGACCAATGCGGACGCTATCAAGCACTTAATTGAAAATGAGGCACAAGGGCTCATTTTCAAAAACAAAAACGATCCGAGAATTACCCGTGTGGGTGCTTTTTTAAGAAAAACCAGCCTGGACGAGTTTCCTCAGTTTCTAAACGTTTTACTGGGAGACATGAGTCTGGTAGGCACTCGCCCGCCGACCGTAGACGAGGTAATGAGCTATGAGCCTCATCATTGGGAGCGCCTAAACGTCAAGCCCGGCATTACGGGAGAATGGCAGGTACATGGCCGCTCTTCAGTCACCGACTTTGAAGCGATCGTTGGCATGGATCTGCAATACCAGTTGAAATGGTCAGTTTTCTATGATGTCCGACTGATTTTTGAGACCGTTTTAGCCGTGCTTTACCGCAAAGGTGCCTATTGATTGGTTTCAGTATCATCACTTGGGGACGATGTTTTTTTGCTCCCAGGTGCACAGCGTGAATGGTTTTGTGAGACAGCAGGTTGCGAAGGGCAATGTGCTGTCTTTTAGTGTGGCTGCGCTTGAGGAGAAAACCCTGATTTTTTGTCGAGGACATTAGGCATGCTTACCTGCCGGTTAAGGCGACAATCTTCCCTCTGTGGGGAAGGATGCCAAAGGCGGGGTGGGCATCGAGTATCTCGCTGAGAGGGGTTAAGCCAAACTGGCGTTAGCTATGGGCATCGACCTATCTCAACAAATTGGCCTAGATGACGCCTCATGCCCCAGAGCATACTGCCCTAATCGGATAATTCAGATGATACCGATCGCTGGCTGGCCAGTTGCGCTAAAAACTGTCGCAAATACTGATTGGCCTGAGGATAGTCACAACCAGTCTTACTGGCCGTCAGCTGCTCTAAAATCACCAGCCAATCTAAATCCATGACCGGACGAATCAACTCATCAGAGCAAATAATGTCAGGGCCATCGCGCAGGTCTAAAAATTCTGGCTGGCCGTTGAGCGGTTGGGAAAACAGCAAAGACAGGGGACGTAACCAACAGTTGTGGCGCTCTGTAATATGTTGAACCAGCTCTCCATAAAGGCGGGC